>RCNO01000037.1 GCA_003731685.1 Bacteroidetes/Chlorobi group bacterium MS-B_bin-24 | reverse complement strand
GAGTAACCAACCCAATCAGTCCAGTTATCAGTTAATTTTTGAGTTTCTGCTTCTTCGGTTTGCGGTTCTCCCTTATCATTTAACTTAATTTTCCCCTCTTTTTCTAATTCAAATATTGACTCTTGGCTTAACGCCCAGTGTCTTCCTTCTGGCGGCAATAACTCTTTGCCTAAAATTATCCTTGCTCGTGTTACAAATTTACCGTTCTTTTCTTTTATATTTTCTTCTGAAAACAATTTTACATATTCTTTAGGAATAGGAGACCATCGAATACCTGGCAAATGCATACCTCTCCATTTTGGTTCTTCTCTTTTTCTAGTTGCTGGTTCAAAATCATAATTATCAGATTTTGTGAAGAAAAACAAAGAATCGTGTGCACTATGATATTTGTTTATTTTTTCGGTTAACTTTGCTGATTTGCTTAAAACTATTTCATTTTTATAATTACCATCAAAAATCTCATCCATCAAACATCTCACAATCCAATTTCCATTGTAATCGCAACGGACAAAAATGCTTCCTTTTTCATTCAGCCATTCTCTTGCTATTCTCAACCTATTTTCAAGAAGCGTTGCCCAGTTGGCGTCTTTGTAGTTTGTGCGGTAAAGAAATTGATCGGATGAATCCAAATTAAATGGCGGGTCAATATAAATTGTCTGCACTTTTTCTTTGAATTTTTGCAAAATTGTGTTTAATGCCTGGTAGTTTTCACTTTTTATAAGCCAGCCATCAAGGGATTGGTCTAAATCATCAAATTGGCTTAGGATTTCTGGTTCAAGGTCTTTGAAGTATTTGGTATCTATGGGAAGGTGAAGGAACTGTTTTTTTATCCCCCCTTTAATTCCCCCCTTACTAAGGGGGGACACAGGGGGGATCCCTTCCTCTTTAATTCTTCCCTCGGGGGACACAGGGGGGTATTCCCCCTTATCAAGGGTGGACACAGGGGGGATCTGCTCAATTTCCTTACACACCCTGTCAAATTCATTTATCACTTCATCATTTCGAAATCGTATCTCTCTTAAACCATATCTTTCTAAAATCTTTCTTCTTTCCTCATCATAAGATTTTCCTTCCTCAGTAAAATGGTGTTCACCATCTATCTCTATAACCAATTTAAGCGCAGGACAATAAAAATCAACAATAAAATGATTTATAGGTCTTTGTCTTAAAACTCTATGCTTAAAGTTCCTCAAGTACTCATACCACAATTTTTTCTCCGCAGGTGTCATATTTTTTCTTAGATCCTTTGCCCTTTCCACTAAATCAGGATTGTAAGGTAAATGATACCCTGTAGATATGAGCCCCTCCTTTTGCAACTCCTCTTTTGAAAATAAATCTAAAACATATTCATTGTTTCTATTATTAAAATTTTCAAAAATATGTTCTATTTCAAATTCTTCATCTACAATCCCTATTTGTTTCCATTCCTCAATTTGTTCATCTAAGTTTCTATGATAAATAATTTTTTCAATAATATTATCATTTAATCTATCCAACGTAATCACATAATTAGAATTCTTCACAAATTTCGGCTTGTTCCATATCTTTACAAGTTCATCTTCAAATTGACTTATGAAATCAATTATTTTAAATGCTATATCTTTAAGAATTTGCAATTCGTTAACTCTATCGGCTGTCCATTCCTTTGCTCCTTCCCAAAAGTATTGATAACTCCATAACTTAAATTGTTCTTGCAAAAATGCTTTTGCGTTTTTGTTGATAAAAAAATCTACTTCGCTTTGCTTTTCGAATATGCGAAATGCACGTTCTAAGGTTTCTTCGTCAAGCTTTATCTCTTTTTTCTTTAGCTCTTTGAGTATGTCTTCGGTTTTGGTTACTCTCCCTTTTTCGTAATAATAAACATTGAAAACAATTGTTTTATCTTCTTTTACTTCTTTTAATTCGTATATCAAACTGCGTTTTTCGTTGGCTTTCTTGGTCTCAATTTTTGAAGCGTCAAAGTAAAACTTAAATCCGTCAAATTCAACGGGTAAACTCCTGAAAATCCGGTCAGTTTTTACATAATAAAGCATCTGTGTTTTCCAGAAGAGAATAACATCCTTTTCATCGGTATAAACTTTTTCATAGATGTTGTTATGAAACGGCGTAGAGTTGAAATAAATTGAGCCACTTTCCGTAAAATATCGGTTAAAAAAGGAGTAGAGTTTGTCAAAAAGTTCGTCCCTAAATGCAGGATATCTTTCCAAGGCAGTGTTAATATCTTTTTTGAGGATATCTTCAATCTTGCAGTAGTAATTTGATTTTATTCTCATCAAATTAATAAAACCACCAGTGCCTTCAATCTTGGCGCCGATAAAAACATCTTGCAGTACCTTATAAAATTTTTCTTCTTTGGTCATATTATTTCTTCAATATTTCTTTAATTATAAATCTTTTTGTTTTTAAGTCCATAAAAAGCGCGCCTGCAAAGATAATAAAAGAAGTTTGTTTAATCATCGTCAGGGGAAGTTACGTAGCAATTTCATTATCTCTTTTCCCCCTATGAGGTTAAACGAAGGCAACAACATCGTCATAATTTACGGTCTCCTTTCAGTGAAAGGAAGATTTTCGAATTTCATATAGCAAAGGGCTAAATGAATCTTTTCGGAAGCCTTTGCAAACAACTTTGAAATATCTTAGCGGATAACGTTCAATTGCTTAGTAATCGAATTGCCATCGCTGGTTGAAAGCTTATAGTAATATGCACCAGAGGATAATTCCGATGTGTTAAGCATAACAGCGTGAACACCAGCCGATGCAAAACCATTGTATAGCGTTTTAATGCGGTTGCCCATCAAATCGAATAGCTCAACCCGAATTTCCATTGGCTTATCCAATACAAAGCCAATTTCCGTGTAATCGCCATTAGCTGGATTGGGTTGCGGGTCCTTCAAGTAGAAGCTTTTGTTCACAGGTTCTTGAACTTCGTTTATGCCAGTCAGATTAACCAAAGCAAATACAACATCTTGTGGATAATCCACTACAAGTTGTTGGATAAAATCTGGATAAGAATTTCTTGGGTTATTTGCGTCTGTGTACTGGATTCTTCTCGTTCTCTCCTTAACTAAAGGAACTTTATCCAAAGACGGGACAATATTGGGTATCCAAGTAATTTTATCGTAAACGGTGTCGTTGGTTGCATTCAAAGGCGAACTCCACATAAATTGATTCTTCTCACGATAAGAGAAAAATACATCAGTAGTTAAAAGGGTATCCAATGTCTGTTCGCCATTGGAAATCCTCAATGGTGGATTAACAATGATTAATTTATCAATAAAATCGACCCATTTAAGCACAATGTAATTTCCATCGGCCGTCTTTGCAGCTTGCAATTCATTTCCCATAAAGCTTTTGAAAAGAGAATCTTTAAGAACATTGGGCTCGTTGGCAACATCTTCAATAATATAAGGAAAACCACCAAAATCGGCAACCTTAGTTACAGTCCAAAGCCCCCCACTATAGTTTGCCTCAATAATATGTAATCCAACTATCTTATTATCATTAATAATAAAAGCTCGAGTAAAGAAACTATATTGGTCTGGACCTAAAACAACAAAGGCATTTGGGTCATAGGGATAAACAATGACACCATATTGTGGGTTGACTGTTCCACCCCAAGTGGAAGCATAATCTGTAAATACACTCGAAGGAGCAGGCATAAACTCGCTCCAAGTAACACCATAGTCGGTCGATTTCGAAACTCCCGGAACTCTGTCGGTTGCATTATTAACATTAGGTTGGAAGAAATTACATACTGCGGCATAAACTGCACCATTATTGTCAACATCAATCAGCATATTCGAATTGTATGTGGAGTTAAGATTATCCGAGGTTCTGAATTTAGACAAAGACCAACTTAAAGGACAACCTTGAAAGAGGAAATCATAATCATTTAAGCTAAATGCAGAAAAACCATACTGACCATATTGGGTTGTAGGAGAATTTCGAAGCATCCCGACGTTATAAGCAAAACTGCCATCACTGGTTGAATGGGCAACAACGCGAGAAGTCCACCAAGAATAACCTGCAAGAGTACCCGGATAAAGAAAATCGATGCTTTCAGTTCCACCCGGAGTGGCAATTGTATAGAGTCCACCAGCCCAAGGATATTGATTTGAGATATCTTTGCGGGCAAACGGGGTATAGACAAAATAAGATAATTGGGCAGGGTTTGTGCTCTTGTCGGGATTCATTACACCAAGCGAAGCAAGAACTGGAACTTCCCCAACTTTTGAATAAATTCCTCGGGTTTGCCAACTTTGCCCATAATTCGTAGAGATGTACAGAGTAATTGTCCCTGCAAGGTCATTTCCCGAAGCTCCGTAATTTGCAACTGCAAGCACCAAAGCCTTTGAAATCGGGTCGTAAACGAATGGAGTTATCATATTGAAAAGCGAAAACTGACCACTGATAACCGAAGCTATTGTCGTGTAGCTCAAATTGGGTTGGTCAGCAGTTTTTCCATCATCAATTACCGCAGGCGGATAAGCAAGTTTCAGATTAGGAGCGGGCGTCGAGAGTAAATCGTCCAAACTGCGATATCCCTTCATTTGCGAAAAAGCAAGAACAGGGATAAGAAACAAACAAATTAGTAAAGTTGCTACTTTTTTCATTTTTCCTCCATAAAAAAATATTAAGACAAATAAACATTCAATTAAGTTACAAAATTAAAAAACTTCGGGGTTTGAACCACCCCGAAGCTCATAAATTTTTAGATTCAAAGAATAATTCGAGTTTTTATCAAACCCCTTCTGGTTGTAATTTGCACGAAATAGACACCTTTCGATAGATTCGCCAAATCGACAGACAAAGTGGAATTTTCGGATTCAAGATTTTTGGAAAATACAACTTTGCCAAGCAAATCAAGAACTTCAATTTTCAAAGGTGGATTATCAGAATCCAACCCGAGCAGGTTAATCATTAGTTCTTTGGTGTTGGGATTAAATACAAGGAAAGCATTCAAATCTTCATCTTCGACCGAAGAGACCATAGTCTTGAACCACCAAGTATCGGACCAAGAAGTGCTTCCGCCCGGATTATACGCGCGCACATGCCAGAAGTATTGAGTATTGTATTCAAGGTCCGAAACAATTTTAGTTGGTTGTAGCAAAGTAGAGTCGTTGACAACAAGGCTCGACTCGACGAAATTCGGGTCGGTAGCAACTTGGAGATGATAATAGTATGCATAATTAACAACATTCCAAATTAAACTCAGGGAAACATTTACACCAACGGTTTCGTTTTGTGGCAAAATCAACAGAACAGGACCGACTGGGGCTGGTGGTACAGTTCGGAAACGCCAAATGCTCGACCATTGACTTGTCGATGAGTCATTATAGGCCAACACACGCCAGAAATATTCAGTGCTTGTATTCAAATTGTTCAATAGATATGTCGTGTCCTCGATATTTTTAACATCAAAATCAATTTGGCTAAATTGCAAATCGCGAGCGACCTGCAACTGGTAATATAATGCTTTGGGAACGGAACTCCACACCAAACGCAAAGTGGTTGGTTGGTTATCGGAATTATTCACTGGCGAAATAAGGGTTGGAATTTCTAACGGATTTGGTCCCGTTGTAAAGGCATAGACGTCGGACCAACGACTGGTATCTTCGGCGTTAACGGCTCGAACTCGCCAATAATACTTGGTACTTGGGTCGAAACCCGAAATTGTTACCTTATTTATTGTCAAACCAACACGTCCTTGCACTATATCTCTAAATTGCGGGTCGGTTGCCACAACAATTTGATATGTCTCGGCGCCCTCGGGTTTGGACCACTCGAACGTAACCTTCAAAGGCATCTTAATGGCATTGTTCGAAGGAAACACAAGCAGAGGCTTTTGTAGTTTTACTTTAAAGCTCGTTGGCTGCGACCAATCCGAGCGACAATATGCATCAGAAGCTTGAACACGCCAGTAGTAAACTTTGTTGAAATGTGGAAGTGTAAGGACTATTGAGTCCTCTGTTAGATTTTGCAAGTCAAAAATTCTGTGCGAAAATAGATTGAAGTTAGTTGTGTCGGACACCTGAAGATTAAAAGTAGAGCCCATTATGTCCTTAGTCCATTTAAAAACAACGGTCTTGGAAGTTTCTGTACCGTTGGCTGGGGAAATATGTTTCGGTGGAGCGAAAGTTGTTTGGAAACGCATTGTGTCCGACCACAAGCCAACGTTCGTTGCATCCTCGGCGCGCACTCTCCAAGAATAGTATTGCAAACTTGCACCGAAATAATATGAAAATGTCCTTGCTTTGATTAAAGTATCGACCACAAGGCTATCGGCATTGAATACCATTCCTGGGGAGACTTGCAGACGATAACTTTGTGCCCCATTTACATTATCCCAAATAAAATCAACTTTGTTCGAAATGCACTGGGTATCGCGCAAAGGATAAAGATTTTTGGGAGAGTCATAAGCGGTTAAAAAGGTAAAAACAGGAGAAAAGTCTGTTTCGCAATCGGTATAAACAGCCTTGACTCGCCAGTAGAATCGAGTGTTGAAATCTGTAATTGATTTCGTTAAGTTTTTATCCGATGTTATTTCATCATAAAGGACAATACTAAAATCGGGAGCCGTCGAAATTTGCAAGTTATATGAATTTGCATTAACAGGAACATTCCAAGAAAAGTCAATATCCCCCCAGATAGATGTTACATTATCATTCGGTGTCAAAAGTGTTGGGGGAACACGGTTGGTTCTGAAAGAATCAACAGCAGAATAATAAGTTGTACAATTATAATTAGTAGTGGCAGAAAGCCGCCAGTAATATTTGGTATTGTAATTTGGAACCGTGACCAATGCTTCGGTAGAAGTAACAATTGTATCCTTTAAAATTGTAAGGAACAAATTTGTATTAGAAATTTGCAGCCTATAATTCATTGCATTGTTCACACTTGACCATCGGAAAGTAACTTTCAAAGGGTTGCAGGATGAATTACTCGAAGGAGCCAAAGCTTGAGGTGCCGATGGTTTGGTAGTAAAATTCCAAATTGGCGATTCATCGGTTTGCAAAGGACTAAGATTAAGAATTGCAGTTACTTTCCAATAATACTGAACATTAAATCCTGGCAAATGAACATTTACTTGGGCCGTGGTTATACCCGAACTATCAAGTATAGGATTTGATAAATCGGAATAATACGAAACGGTCAATGAGTATGAAATCGCACCAGAAACAGGGGACCAAATGAACAGAACGCTAGTATCTTGGCAACGCTCATTGTTTGCAGGAGCCAGCAATTGAACTGCTGAATTTGCTTTCAAAAAAGCTATCAAAACCAAAAAGCCAGTCAAAAATAATTTCTTCATATGTCAACCTATAAAAACTTACAAATTACAAATTTTCAAAATTAAATAAACCTAAAAAAATTCAAAAAGTTACAACGAAAATCCATCTAAATTATTACACTTTGCTAAGTTGCCATCAATTAATAATTTGCAATTTCTTTGTTAATTTTGAACTTATGCAAATTGTGAATTTATCGGCAAAGGAATTATCGAAATCCTACAATGGTTTCGACTTCGTTTTTTCGAATCTGACATTCGAAATTAAAAGCGGAAAAATCTTTGGCATTCTCGGTCCTAACGGCAGCGGCAAATCTACTCTCCTGAGAATTCTTTCTCGGCTTACTTCCCCTACTGATGGACGAGTAATTTGCACCTTGGATGGAAAAGAAATCGCCGCAGAAGAACAAATTAAAATTCAAGGCTTCGTAGCCCCATATTTAACACTTTTCGAAGAGTTTAAGCCTTTGGAACATATTGAAATCGTCTTTAAAATCCGCTCCGAAAAATATACAAAATCCGAAGTACTGAAACTTCTTGAACTTTTTGAATTAACCAAATCCTTGCATAAGCCAATTAAGGAATATTCTTCGGGTATGAAGCAAAGATTTAAATTCATCCTTGCACTAATTTCATCTCCAAAACTCCTTTTTTTGGACGAGCCCTTCACCAATCTCGATGAGCTGGGAATTGAGAAAGTGATTTCGATTATCGAACAGCTCAAACAAGAGGGAAAAATAATTGTAATTGCAACAAACGATAAAAGGGAGGCTTCGCTTTGCAACAAAACTATAAATTTAAAGCAATCAGCGGCGGACAAACCAAACCTCGACGCGTCGGTTTAGTGCTCTTCCTTCTTCGGTTTGGTTCGTCGCAATTGGCATAGAAGCACCAAATCCAAATATCGTAATCCTTTCGGGTGAAATTCCTTTCGATACCAAATAATTTCGCACCGATTCAGCACGCTTTCGGGAAAGCTGCAAATTATACTCTTCGGTTCCGATGCTATCGGTATGACCCTCGATGTGGATGCTAACGTCTGGATTATCCTTTAAAATTTTTACCANGCGGTCAAGCTCCAAAAAAGATTCGGGCTTTAAATCATACTTGTCGAAATCGAAAAATATATTGTTTAATCGAACTTTCTTCTGCTTTTCCAGTAGGAAATCCATCGGATATAAAACTATGTCGAAGGAGATACTTGTATCTTTCTGGAAAGAACGCAAATCCAAATTGTTCGACAATGGGAAATAACCCGCTTTCTCAGCAAAATATCCATAATTCTTACCAAGTGGAAGGATAATCAAGAAACTGCCGTCCTCGGGGTTCGTTGTCAAAGAACCAACCTTTTTGTTCGACGATAAGTCCTCGATGTTGATGGTCGCCGAAAGTGGCTTCCCAAGTGGGTCCTTAACTGTGCCTTTCACAGTAGCAACTTTTTGCGGCTTTGCAAATTTTGGAAGTGAAACAGAATATAAGTCCCATCCACCATAACCATTCGTCCTCCAATGGCTTGCAAAGAAGGCACTGTCGCCCGAAAGAGAAACCTTGTAGCCCCAGTCATCCAAAATTGTGTTGATTTCCTTGCCAAGATTAACAGGCTCGCTCCACTCTGTCCAAGAATCTTCCCTCAACCGAACACTTTTGAAGACGTCAAGCCTGCCCAGCCCTGGATGTCCATCGCTACTGAAATACAACGTTTTGCCATCAGGATGCAGAAAGGGAGAGCGTTCGGCATAAGGAGTATTAATCGTTGGTCCTAAATTGATTGGCTCGCTCCATCCACTGTCGGTTTTAAAGCAGACATAAATATCCATATTTCCCATATGGTTACCGTGATAAAGATAACCATAGGGATGATATTCACCAATGCCACCCGGACGGTCGGAAGTAAAAATCAACACCTTACCATCGGCAGAAAGGCAAGCCCCTTCGTCAACATATTGAGTATTGATTGGATAAGGTAAATGTTGCAAAGGACCCCAGCCGTTCTCTTCCCGCCGGATGTAGTAAATATCGAACTGCCCAAAAGTGCCTTCGAAAGTACCCGACAGCCAAATACCGTTCCCATCGGCATCGATGTTATCAATTGTTTCATCCCGAGTGCCATTTATTTTCGGACCAGCGTTTTGGGCTTTTTGCCAAACCCCGTTTTCATTCTTCGAAAAATACACATCCGAGTTTCCGTAACTGTCGGGTCGACCACGCGTTGAAAAAAATATATAATTACCATCGGGAGTAGGACAAGGGTCCCATTCATCGGCTTGGGAGTTAATGTTTGGACCCAAATTTCTAATCTTCAATCCCTCTGATGGTGCCAACAAAATATCAATAATTTTATCGATAAACTCTTTCTTTTGTGGGAAAAGTGGCTGAAATCGACGAAACACCATCACCGCAGAGTCCCAGCGTCGGTAATTGATTAAATTTTCGGCTCGCCTTTGCAACGCAACAAATGCTTCTTCGGACGGAGTAAATTGCCGGATAAAATCTTCAAGCAATTCATAATCTTCTTCTTTGGGATTCCCATAAATAACAAATTCCTTAATATTTCGAAGAATGTTGTTCAATTGATTTTCGCGCTGGGGGAAAAGGCTCGAAAATTCTTTCCAAAATTTATAAGCTTTTATTGCTTTTTGCTGATTCAAATGAGTTTGCAAAAGGTAATTCAAAACACGAAATGCACTATCCGATGGTGCATAGGTACGAATGTAACTTGCCCATTGTTCGTATGTTGAATCGTTAAATGGTATTTTAAATATGGATTGGGACCAAACTTGTAAAAATAAAACAAAGAATAAGAATGAAATCAAAAATTTCATTTTTGGAAAATAATTGGATTGCAGCCACATTTGGCTTGAACCACAGATTTTTCGGCTTCTGCTTTTTCGCGGGTGGGATAATCTCCAATTACAACAGCATACATTGTAACGTTATCGATTTGTTTTGTGTAAATATCGGCTCGAAGGCGCAACGCTTTGAACCGCTCGGCTTCGGCTTTTGCTGCTTCAATCGTTGAATACAAACCCACTTGCAAACCAAATGTCCCTTTCTTTGCTAGCTGTTCAACTTTTGGCGGGGCGGTTTCTTTCGGTTTCACTTGCTCCTCTTCTTTCTTGGTCGACTTTAATCTCGAAGGTGAAGTTTTTGCCAACAAAGTTGCAGTTCTAATTAAATCTCCAGCGGGAGTAATAAAAGTAGAAGTCGGGAAGTTCTTTTTGTAGTTTTCGAACTCTTTCACAGCGCGCTCCAATTCGCCTTTGATTACATAGTACTGGATTATTCGCCAATAGCATTGGTCGGTGTATTCGCTTTGGGGAAAATTTCGGATGATTTTCTCGTATATCTCGACAGCTTTCGAAGCATCTTCGAGAACAGATGCGTGCAAAAATTGAACACCCGGATCGTTCGGATATTCTGCAAGTAAATCGGGCAAAACAAGTTTAACTTCGGTGATTTTCCCTTCATTGACCATTTTCAAATATTCGCTTATCTTTTCGGTTTGAGCGAAAAGCTCGACCGAAACAAACGAGAAGATTAACAATCCCCAACCTACAAGGAATTTCATTTTTGCACCATAAAAAGAAAAAACAAAAATACAAAAAAGATAGAATAATTATTTGTGTTTTTGCATTTTTCTGTAAATCATTCTAAACTTTATTGTTAATTTTGCTTTTAAATTTTTTTTATTTTTTGTAATTGAGGTTGAAAATGAAAATTCAACGAGAAGAAGCACTCGAATACCATTCATCTGGTAGAAAGGGTAAAATCGAAGTTATTATTACCAAACCTTGCATCACGCAACGTGACCTTTCGCTCGCCTACACACCGGGAGTTGCCGAGCCTTGCCGCGAAATTCACAAGGACATCGAAAAAGTTTACGAGTACACCGCCAAAGGGAACTTAGTCGCAGTTATTAGCAATGGAACTGCTGTTTTGGGACTTGGGAACATTGGTCCCGAAGCTGGAAAGCCAGTTATGGAAGGGAAAGGCGTTCTCTTCAAAGCTTTCGCCGATATTGATGTTTTCGACCTTGAACTCCGGACCGAAGACCCCGATGAAGTTGTTCGTGTTTGCCAAATTCTGGAGCCAACTTTTGGTGGAATTAATTTGGAAGACATCAAGGCTCCCGAATGCTTCTACATTGAAGAGAAACTCAAAGAAACCCTCAAAATTCCAGTATTTCACGACGACCAACACGGCACTGCAATAATTTCCGGAGCTGCATTGCTAAATGCCCTTGAAATAGCCAGAAAGAAAATCGATGAAGTAAAAGTTGTTTACAATGGTGCCGGGGCTTCGGGAATCGCCTGCGCCAAGTTTCATATTTCTCTTGGAGTTAAAAAAGAAAACATTATTATGTGCGACACCCACGGTGTAATCTACAAAGGAAGAACCAAAGGTATGAACCCGTTCAAAGAATATTTTGCAGTAGAAACCGACAAAAGGACACTCGAAGAAGCATTGGTCGGGGCAGATGTTTTCGTGGGCCTTTCCATTGGAGGCATACTAACCAAAGATATGGTCCGTTCGATGGCTCCAAATCCAATCATTTTTGCAATGGCTAATCCCGACCCCGAAATTACATACGAAGATGCTCTCGATGCTCGCCCCGATGTCATTATGGCTACTGGCCGTTCCGATTATCCGAACCAAGTCAACAATGTTCTGGGGTTCCCATTTATCTTCCGCGGTGCTCTCGATGTTCGAGCCACTACAATTAACGAAGAGATGAAAAAAGCAGCTTCGTATGCTTTGGCTCGACTGGCAAAAGAAGAAGTTCCCGAAATTGTTAAAAAAGCATATGGTGTTAAAGAATTGAAATTTGGTCGGGAATATATCATTCCCAAGCCATTCGACCCAAGAGTACTTACTTGGGTGGCTCCAGCAGTTGCAAAAGCAGCAATGGACACTGGGGTTGCTCGAAAGCCTATAACCGATTTCGAAGAATACAAACGACAACTCGACATCCGAATGGGACGAGCCCAAATGATTATGACCCCTATCTTCCAGAAAGCCGCTTCCAATCCCAAGCGAATTGTATTCCCCGAAGGAAACGAACCGAAAATTATTCGTGCTGCAACGCTCGCCGTCCAAGAAAAAATTGCTTATCCAATTTTGCTTGGCAAAAAAGAAATCATCGAAAAAGTTGCAAAAGAAAATGATTATGATTTAAATGGAATAGAAATTATCGACCCCGAAACCTACCCACGATTAAATGAATACATTGAAGAATATTTCAGATTACGGCAAAGAAAAGGAGTTACATACGAAACCGCCGTAAAGGATATGACTTACCGATACAACTATTTCGGGTCGATGATGGTTCGAATGGGCGATGCCGACGGTATGATTTCGGGATTGACAAAGCACTATCCCAATACAATTCGACCTGCCTTGCAGATTGTTGGACGCGACCCAAGATTTTCCAAAGTTTCGGGACTCTACATCCTTTCCTTTAAGAAAGGGGTTTACTTCCTTACCGACACAACTGTTAATCTCAACCCAACAGTAGAAGATATTTGCGACATTACGCTCCAAGCAGCCGAGTTCGTTAAGAATTTCGAGATTCAGCCCAAAATCGCATTGCTTTCGTACAGCAACTTTGGTTCTGCCGAAGGTGAAATCCCCGAAAAAATGCGCAAGGCTTTGCAATTAATCAAACAGAAACGACCCGACTTAATCGTTGATGGTGAAATGCAGGCAGATACTGCTGTTGTGCCCGAAATCATCGAGGAAACTTATCCGTTCAGCGAACTCAAAGGCGGAGCCAATGTCCTGATTTTCCCAGACCTCGACAGCGGTAATATCGCATACAAACTTTTGTCGCGACTCGGCGGTGCACATCCAATTGGACCGATTCTGCTTGGAATGAACAAGAGCGTACACGTTTTGCAGCGCGGTGCCACTGNAAACGAAATTTTCGAAATGATTGCTATCGCTGTCGTCGACGCTCAAAACAAAGAAAACCACTAAAAGTCGATTTTCATTACCAACCAAAGGGGCTGCCAAAAATCTTTCGGCAGCCCTCTTTTAATTTTTAAAAGTGAATGAAATTAATTGCCTTGATTAATTATTTTTAAAAGCAAAATATGTGGTTAAATTTCCCAACTTTTAAACATTATAATTCCGATAAATTACTATCGTACATCTTTTACGATAAAAAATTTTGAAACTATTGATAAATTGATTAAACTATTAATCATTCTGAACTTAGAATGAATACTAAATGGCAATATAATCATCCGGAACAAAAAATTTAATCAAAATAAACGGTTGCCTATGGAAAAATAGGGGACGATTGGTCCCCAAACGACTGCATTTGGGTTTTTGATAAAAAAGAAAGCCCTGCCCAAGGAAAAAGAAACAGGTCCGATTGGGGTTAATAAACCAAACGAAAAGCCGAAACTATGCTTAAGCTCGCTGATTCGAATTGCATCGAACTGGCTCCAGATTGAACCAATGTTGTAATTCAAAGTTATGAAGGTGTCGAAATAAAGCTTCCAAGGTAATCTGTATTGGAATTCAAATTTTGTTGTGTAGATTTGCCTTCCAAGTAATTCGTCTTCGTAGAAACCAGGGAAATTGTCTTCTCCACCAAGCGAAAAGAATTCAGGGAAAGGTAAACCTGCATCGGCAAAGCCAAAAGTTATTGTAGGCCTGATAACCAAGTCTTTTATCGGAAAGTTAATTGAATGTTGGAAAAATGCCCTTGTAAATGCAATGCTCGAAGTAGTTTTGAAAAGAGGAGTTTCGAGGAAAATATTTATGAGTCGACCATCGGATGGGAATTCCAATCGGTTCCGGGAATCGTAAATCAAACCGATTTTAAGTGTATAGAAGTTGTAATAATTAGGTTTGCTCGATTCATTTTGGTCATAAAATCTTTGTTTTTCGGAACGAAATCCAAGATAGAAATTGCCCAGTCGTTCGATTTGTGTCCCAGCGGATATGTATGCACCCAACTTTTCTCCAATTATTTCCTTTTCGACGCTACTTTCGTAGCGATTGAGTTTGGAAGTCTTTGAACGAACAAATATTGGAATTACCTTCCAGATGTATCCAGCTTCGGCAGAAAGGGAGAAATTTGTTTTCCAAATTCGAGTTTGGTTCAATCCAATTTTCGCAACAAAATCGGATTTCCCGCCTGCGGCAGAAACCAAAAAGCGAGTTCCAGTGTTGAAAAGATTTTCGTGAATAAAATCCACTCCACCTTGAAGATTCCGTTCGTTGTCAATTCTCATAAGAAAGTTCAGAACTTGGGTCCCTCGCTCCTGTGCAAAAATTTTAATGTTGCAAAGTGATGCAATTGTATCGACATCAAAATCGATGAACACATCGCTGAACAAACCAGTGCTGATGATGTTCGACCACGATTGTGCAATTTTGTGGCCGTTGGTGTATTCACCTTGGCGGAATGTAAGTTCCCGCCGTATGATGTATTCGCTTGTGGTTATTTTTTCATCTATTTTTATTTTTCCAATCTTGTTTGGAGTTATTTCGAGATGCAAATTTTCGCTGTTTTCGGATGGCGAGACGACAACTTTGGTAAAAGAAAATCCACTTTTTGCACATAACTTTTTGATTTCTTCAATTAGAGATTTTCTTGTTTCGGGCGAGTCGAATTTTCCAATAGTATTTTGAATGATTGTATCGATTTGATTTTTTACATTTTCGATTTCACAATGGTAAACGATATTTTTGATTCTTGGGAAAGTGTCAATTTCTAATACAACTTTTGGGGCTTCATTATTTGTTGCATCATAACCAGTATCGAAAATTCTGATTTGTTTAATCCATTTAGAGTCGAGTTTGCCGATGAATTCTTTAAAATCTAATCCCGAAGATGTGTCTTTCAGAACGAAAGATTGTTTAGAAAGAGAAATTGAACTATCAGAATAGGGAATTACATTGAAATTTGAACTCAAACCAAATTCTCGGGCGATTGCATTGCGTAGATTGGCAATTATTGAATCTTTTTTAGCAGTTAAAATTTCTCGAATTTTCGGAAGCTGTTCTCTCCCTGCCTTTTCCCCAAGAAATATTAAAGAGTCGAGCCCCTTGAAATTGTCATTTGGATGCTTACCTATTGCAGGTTCTATGACGATATCCGCCGACAATGTAGCATTTTTGAGGAATTTGTCCATAAAAATGTTAATAATCTGGCTTGCCAGCGACCAAGGTTTTTGAAGTTCCTCCTTTTCCAATGGTGGAGAAGTGGTATTTATTGCAATAATTACATCGGGCTTGAATTCTTTTAGCTGTTCGACGGGGATATTTGCGAACAATCCACCATCGACAAGTATCAATGTGTCGAAAGTAATTGGTGTGTTCCTCAATGGAATAGCAGAACTTGCGCGCAACGCGGTAACCAGATTCCCTTTGGAAATAGAAATCGTTTTGCCCGATACAACATCGGTGGCAACAGCCCTGAATGGAAATTTTAATTTATTGAAGTCGTCTGAATAATATGCTCCTTTCCACACCAACTTTTGAATGAACGAGTTAAATCGCCATCCGAGGGAAAGTGCTTGGGGATAAACCAACTTAAACTTTTTGAAGCGAAGCGAAGCGAGGACTCTATCCTGAATAACTTTTTGGTCGAAAAAAAGTTCGCTCCTTTCTTGCTCTTTTAACAGTGTAAGGACGTCATCCCATTTTGTATTCAGTGCAATTTCTTCGAGTTCTTCGGGAGTGTAACCAATGGAATAAAGCCCGCCAACGAAAGCGCCGATGCTTGTTCCTGCGACTGCCGAAAATTCTATTCCCTCGTGTTCAAGAACTTTAAGAACACCAATTTGTGAAACTCCGCGCGAACCTCCGCCGCTTAGGGCAAGTCCAATTCTAACTTTTAAGCTTTCGGGGGTGATTGTGATTTCTTTTGATTGCAAATTTCCCACAAAAAAGTTGGCGAGAACGAAAATGCTTAAAAATAATACGGGAAATTTACTCATCGAGACTAATCTGTATATTCCAAATCTATGAAATTCATTTTTGGGCTGTTGGTATTCGACTTCGACTTTTTGAACATAAGCGTGCGAAGGTCCCTGTTTCAAATGTTGATGCAATTCTTTAAGTTTGTCTTCTTCGCCTTCGGCAACGACATAAACCCAGCCATCGTACATATTTTTTGCAAATCCACAGAGGTTCAAACTCGATGCAATTCGGTAAACAAAATAACGGAAACCAACTCCCTGAACAATGCCGTAAACTCGGAACTCTGCTCGTTTTTTAGCCATTTTTCCCCCCGCTTTTTGTGTAAACAATATCGTTTGCAATTTTCATCGCTGTTTCGCGGTTCTTAAGAATTTCAATTATTTTGAGTGCAAAGTCGATTGAAGTTCCTGCGCCCCTGCTTGTTATTATATTCCCCGAAACAACAACAGACTCCTCTGAATAATCAAATTGGCTTAACGCATCTTTTACCGATGGATGGCTTGTGAGTTTTGTTGTTTCCGTTAAAATCCCGCTATTTGCTAATACAAGCGGACCAGCACAAATTGCCGAGATATATTTGTTCTTCTGGTGAAATTCCTTTAAAACAGAAGATAGAAATTGATTTTTAAGAAGATTTTGAACGCCTGTTGCACCGCCCGGAATGAAAATCAAATCGAAATCGTCGAAGTTGTGAATTTCCGATAAAACGATGTCGGCAGTGACTTTGGTTTTTCGGGCAAATTCGACTTGTTCCCTCTCGCCAGCAACGGTTACATCGAAACCTGCTCGGCGAAATAAATCAATCGGAACAACTGCTTCGATATCTTCGGTTCCGTCGGTGACCACCACAAGAATTTTCTTTTGTTCTTTCATATTTTAATTGCTATTGTATGCTTTTTTAAGAAACGAAATAAACTCGTCAAGATTTCTTGTAAAAGCACTGGTAGCAATAACCTTTTCGTCTGCGGTTTGAATTACATACAAAGGTAGCTCTATCGAGTTGAACCTTTTCATTTGCATTTCCTTATTGGAGATATATGGTTCCTCTTTTCGGTCGGTAAACAAGCGGACTTTAACCATTCCCGAAAGCAATTGCTTAACCTCTGGTTTCGAGAACATATTAATTTCCATCCAACGGCAGTTTGTACAGGTGAAACCACTAAAATCAATGAAAATTGGTTTGCCTGTGTCCTTTGCAATTTTCAGTGCTGTTTGATAATCTTGTTGCCATTCATCTTTCTGTTCAGAAGTTGTTTGAATGCTTGCTGTGGGAATGTTTCCAGAATAATTTACACCAGCCGAGATGATCTGCTCATAATCAGGAGGGGGCAAAAATGCATCGAGTTCGCCCAATTTCTTCCCTGTTAAGCCACTTACAAGATAGAAGCTTATGGAAATGAAGAAAATTGCAAAAAGAATTCGCATTGTTCCAACTGTTTCGACTTGCGAATCGTGCGGAAGTCGGAAAAGCCCCAAAATGTAGAAAGTTATGAGCAAACCAACGCCAATCCAAATGCCCAGGAAGAGTTCGCGTGGCATAATTCCCAGACCCCAAACCAAGTCGGCATTGCTGATGAATTTGATTGCGGCGGCGATTTCGAGGAACCCCATTACGACTTTGATGTTGTTCATCCAAGCACCGCTCTTGGGCATTTTGGTAATCATCGATGGGAACAGGGCTAAAAAGAAAAAGGGGAGAGCGAAAACGAAAGAAAAACCAAGCATTCCAACTATTGGGTAAAACCAATCGCCTCCAGCGGCAGAAACAAGCGCAACCCCCACAAAAGGAACTGTGCAAGTAAAAGAAGTTAACGAAAATGTGAGCCCCATTAGCAACACGCTTAAAATTCCGCCACCTTGACTTTTTACATTCAACGCATTTAGCCACGAAGTTGGAAGTTGAAACTCGAAAGCCCCGAAAAGATTTAGCGAAAAGACTATGAACAAAAGGGCAATTGCAAGATTGAGCCAAGGATTTGTGGCAAAATTTTGTATTCCCGCGGCACCGAATATTAGAGCAAGCAAGAAGCCCAAAGCGGTGAAAGTCAGAATTATTCCAAGCCCGTATATCAAAGAATCGCGGAGACCTTTTCCCGGGTTCTTTTCTGCTCGTTTGGTGAAGAATGAAACTGTAATCGGTACCATTGGGAAAACGCAGGGGGTAAGCAAAGCCAAAGCACCAGCGCCCATTGCAAAAAGCAAGTAGGCAAGTAGCCCTTTTTGTCGTGCAGTTTGGATTTCTTTGCTTGTATCGGTTAAAGTTTCCTTCGTTTGGATTATAGCCGTTTCACTTTTAGAGCTCGTTTGGGCTTGGCTCAAAGCGGTATCGGTTTCGGTCGATGGTTGAACATTTGTTGCCGATTGACCCTTGCCGGGAGATATTACCTGCTTGAAGTCCATTCCCGGCAGGCACAAATTATCTTTGCATTGCTGTGCATAAAGTTCGACGAAAATTTTGTCCCGCGAAAAGTCGATGTCTTTTTGTGCAATAACAGAGACAACGAAAGAAAATTTGCCCGAGAAGGTCCGAATATCGATATAAAATGCACTGTCGTATTTAACTTTTGGCTTTGGGGTTTTAATTTTCCCAGCGATTTTGAGGAAATTCTTTGGCGAGAAAGAAATTTCGGTTTTCTGGGGTCCTAAACCTTCCGGTCCGATTTGGTCGATGATGTCGTAAATGTACCAGCCTTTTTCAAAATCAAAGTCGATTTGAATAGTGAATTGTTCTCCCGTCTTTGCTTTCGGAACGGAAGCAGTTGCAGACCACTCGAAATGTTGATTCTTGTCTTTTGAGTAAGAAAGACTTACAGCAAATAGAAGGACTACTATTGAAAGAAGTGTTCTCATTTGTCACCGAACATCAAATGTTAATTTAAGTATAACGAAATGAAGCTATTTAAATTTTCTTAAAAAATGGATTGAAAATCATTCTTGCAGGTATAANACATCCGATATTTGCGAAACATCGGATGCCTTCCTTCTTCTTTACTATGTTTTAGATTCCATCCAATTAGGTGGAAAGTAAATATTATCGGGACTGCTGGGACGCTTGAATCTCTCTTCCATAGGCAATTTGAACCCAACTTTCTTTGTATTATACCTTGATGCAATAGCTTCTATAATTGCAGAACTATTTTTGGATAATGAGACATTTAATGGGTAAAGTGCTTTAGATATGCCTAAAATATAGCATTGGAAGGTGTAATCGGATATTCTATCCAAGGGATGGTACTTGATTATCCTTTTATAAATCCGCAAGTCAATACTTGGTAGTTTTTCGTCCTGTATTTTTAAAAATTTTTTCTTTATATCATTCCATTCAGTCTGAGGCGATATAAACTCCCCAGTAGTTTTGGAATAATCTTTTACCATAAAATTAGTAACGCTTTCAATCATTCTTTCATCGTCGTAAAGGAAAATCACATTTTCAACTTCCACAATGTTTTCGACTAAGTTAGCACCAAACATTTGTGTAACATCTAAAATGCCAGCGCCACGAATTTCTATCCATTTCTGGGTTTTCATTGGACCGTAACCGTAGACTTTGTGTCCCCATTTCCTCATCAAAACCACAATATCGTCGGCAACGAAGCGGTGTCCCTTTTCGAGCAAGTCGAGCGTTAGCTCACTTTTCCCAATGCCACTTTCGCCAAGAATTAGAATTCCAACACCAAAAACTTCCACCAGATTGCCGTGAATAGTTTTTTTCAATGAGAAAAAGTCGTCCATTATGTCCATTAATTGATGAAAGATGATGGGTGTTGGACCGGCGGCTTTAAACACAGGAATATTATTTTGGACAAAAATCTCGATGATTTTTGGGTCGAACATATTTTCATTGTTGTTGGTAATTATGACACAGGGGATATCGAATTTGGCAAGTTTGCTAATAATCGTCATCTGTTCATCCAAATCGAAACGATTGAGGAAACTCGCTTCAGTTCTTCCAAGAATAACAATCGACTTGTCGGTAAAGTAATCGAGGTAACCAGCAAGAGCAAATTGGGGGCGGATTAATGTCGAATGGGCAATTTCCTTCTGTTCCAAATTTATTTCTTTCATATCGAAGAGGGGCACGAGTTCAAGATGCTCATTATGAAATTCTAAAACATTTTTCAAAGAAAGTTTAATAGGTTTAATAATATCTTTAGAAGGAGTAAGTTCAAAAGAATCTTTATCGAGTTCATTCATAATCTGACCTCCAAAGAATTAAAATTTAAAATTAGCAATTTTTATCTTGCCACCAAAAATTTTTGTGTGATATTTACTATTTTATAAGAACATAAGCCAAGGGCAAATAAAAATGTCAATGCTTTGAATGGGTAAATAATTGTTTGCTCCTAAGGTCAATCACTCAATCGTAGAAGGTGTCGTTAATTTAGACCAAACCACAGGGAAAAACTAACTCAAAATAAATGCCATTATTTTTTAAAAACAAGGCGAGAGCCGACCACTTACCGGCTCCCTTTGATTTAAAAATGCAATTCAATTATTATTCTATGACCAATTTTTGTGTATATCCGCTTTTTCGTTCACGAATAAAATATACTCCACAGGGCAAATCCACTTGAATTTGTTCAGTTGTGTTTTTTACATTATAAGTTTGAATAACCTTTCCAGATATGTCAATCAACTCGAACACACCGCCTTGTTCGGTTTGTAAAATAAAGCAACCGGTGGTAGTGGGATTAGGAAATATGTACCAAGATTTTTTAGTGGATGGTTCTTCTACACCTGTATTTCCACCATGATACAACTTCGTTACAAAGACATCATAATCTCCTCCACCATAGGTCGTTTGAAATGCCCCCGAGGTAACATCAAAGTCTGCAGATTTTGTAAGCCCTACCACATATGCATTCTCACTACCATCTAGGGCTATCTCACGACCATTATCATCACCACTCCCCCCAAGGTAGGTAGAATAAATCCAAATTTTTTTCATCTTTATGAAATTTACGAGAGTAATCAAAATTCTTTGATTTGAGGGATAGAAATATTAAAATGTAGTTATAGGTTTTAAAACTCTTAAACAACGACGTGGATGATTGTTCCGTCGAATGGGTAATCTATTTCTCCAGTTTCGTTGGTTGTTTTGACAAAGAATTCAACTATTGAACCAGTGTAATCTCCTTTTTTACCAAATAAAGAATCTAACCCAATTCCGAAAAGCATTTCTGTGGTGAAACGGAAGTAGATACGAGTAAACTTCTTTGCTTCTGCTGAATTTATCCGAAGTTCATTTGAAGTTATCTCGCAAACAAATTCAACAGGCTTGATGAAATATATTTTAACTTTATCGTCTTGCGATAAGCTTTTGGAAAATCTCAAACCAACAGCGAACAATTCTCGGGTATTACCAAAGAAAACATCCGAAAGGAAAGCACCGCTTGTTTGCATTGTCCCGGAAGTAGAGCGAGCATTGAAACAACCCCACCCCAACTCGTTGGAAAGGATATTCAAGCTATTTTCTGTCAACCGCCTCGACGATGTAATGAGCTGGGGAGTGGCTATATTTTCCGAAAGCGGGTTCAAAAGCTCGTCGGGAGGTGCTTGTCCAAGAGTTCGGTAAATTTCCTGCAAATACCAACGGAAAAGTTCATCGAAATCGGACTTATTCGGTGCAATGTTGTCATCGCCATACCACCAGAACCAATCCGACCCTTCGGCAATCAGAGCAAGTTCCATCGCCTGCTTATAGACCTCTTCGTTCGACTTATGGTTTTCGATTGATGTTCTTGCTCGTGCAAGCCAGTTCCAAGCAACTTGTTTTGTTGGCTGTCCAATCCAGGTGCAGAAATTCGCATTAATCCAAGAACCCGGATAAATACTTTCGAGCCTGAATTTATTATCGGGTGGAATACTCTTAACAATTTCTTCAAAAGTCGTAGTAACAAATAAATTTTCGTTCAAAAGCCGGGTATAAAGTTCTTTCAAGAAAGGAAGCCCATTTTCGGGATAAAACTCCCAGCAGTTTTCCCCATCCAAAATAATTGGAACGCAAGCCTGTTCAAGCGAATCTTCACCAAATTTTTCGACAAGAGCCGAGCGAATCAATTTCAATTGCGAAAGGAAATCCTCGACAGCATCGTGAATCCCCCAGCGGTGATAAGTGAATCCAATTGCATCGGAAAGTCGACTATCACGGAAAAACAAAATCAAATTCTTGCCATTTTTAGAATATGAATATGGAAAGTATTGCAACAAAGTATTATCGGAGCCAAGCGAATTTAATAAAAGTTTCGAGTCGGTCGCAGTCCAATGGAAACCAGAATCGGCAATCAAATCCAAAACTTCGGTAGATAAAGAACCTTCCGAGGGCCAAAGCCCATAAGGTTCAAAACCAATATTTTCCGAAAAATACTGCTTCCCTTTGGAAATTTGCATTTGAGCATCTTGGGGAAAACGGAATTTCGGCTCGGGAATGTATAAACCCGGAAGCCCAACCTTAACAATATCAACATCACAAAGCAAAGGCAAAATTGGGTGGTAAAAAGGCGAAACGCTAAGTTCGATTTGCTCGAACTCAACAAGCCGTTTCAAAGTTGGTACAATCTCTCGAATAACATCGAGATGCAAACTCAGCAAGGTGTCCCTTTCTTTTCGAGTAAATCCAGAGCCTTTTTGAAATAATCGTCGGAAAAAGGTTTGATTTCGGGTAATGGGTCCCAGCCAAGTCAAATTATACCAAACTTGCAAATCCAACCAGTCCTGTTCNCTGAACTTNTCTTTATTTTGTGCTTTATGATACANCTCAAGATAGCGTGGATAAGGATTTACCATATTTTGGAAATTGCAAACAAAGAACTGGCGAAGAATTTCCTCCTTTTCGCTTTCGGTCAATTCGTTTGGTTCCTTTGCCGAAAGAACCTGAACGCGGTCGAGAACCCCTTCGGAAATGTATTGATTTAATTGAAGAAGCAACGAAGGAACAATGTTAAAGGTTTGCTTCATCCCCGGAAATTCATCCAAAAGCAGAGCCAAGTCCAAATAATCCTTAACTGCGTGAAAACGCACCCAAGGAAGTATAAAATAATCACCTTTTCGATAGTAAGGCTGATGTTGATGCCAAAGAAAACAAACCCTTAATGGTTTCATCTAAAAAGATTGATTATTGATTCTTAGGAAGAATGATACTTACCAAGTTGCCATCCGCACCAAGAGATTCGTACTTCACCTGTCCATTTAAAATTCGCACCATCGAGGCAAAAAGAGCAAGATTCAACAAAATATCCTCAACATCGTATCGAACAGCCTCGATTAGATTGGAAATATTTTCATTGTACAAATGAATCATCTTTTCCACTTTCTCGTTTGGCGAGGCAAGAAGTTGAATTTCAACAATCCCTTCGGATTTGCTCTCGATAATTTGAGCTTGGATTTCCAAAGTTTCGACATCGTCCATCAACGCAAGATATAATTTTTCGAAGGCATTTCTCAACTCCTCCCTATTACTTGCAACGGTAACATTTTTACTTTCTTCTTCATCATTCAACTTCAGATTCTTGTATGGGTACTTCTTCTGGAAATTAACCAAAGACTCATTAATAACATTCAAAACATTCAAAGTGCTTAATATTTTCGAACCTTCGGATTTGAAACCAGCAACATCGAATAAGTCGGAACTCGAGCTCAAAAGCTCTTGCGTTTCGTTCATCGCAAGTTCNAGATACATTCGCATTTCTTCTTCATTGTCGTATTTCTTTTCGGCAAGAATCTGATGGTAACCAGAAATTGTGGTCAAAGCATTACGAAGTTGATGACTAAACTTGGTCATAAAGTAAGATTTAAACTCACTTGCTTCGCGAGAAATTTGTTCGGCGAGAATTGTTTGCTTGGCTTTGATTCGTTCTTCGATTTCGGCACGCTTTTCGAGCGTAATGTCCCTTCCAATTGCATAAATCAGGTTATCGGCAGGCGAAATTGTAAACGACCAGTTAATCCAACGCTCCTCCCCCGCTTTTGTTTTCATTTGATAATCGACCTTGCGAGTAGTCTCGGAACCAACATTCTCCAATCCAGAATAAAAATCTTTCAAGTCTCGGGAATTTAAAAACAAAATATCAATCTTGTTNCCGATAAGTTCAATCGGCTCGTAGCCAAGAACNTGTTTCGAGGCAGGGTTCATAGTTTTCCATACACCATCGAAACCAAGCACAGCAATAATATCTTTCGTCGATTCCAAGATTCGGCGTTGAGAACGAGTCATCCGTTCGGCAAGGTCGATAGCCCGGGCACGACTGGTTGTAATCGAAATTACAAACCCAAAGAAAACAAAAGAAAGTAGCACCGAAACNCCCAAGGNAATCAGNGGAAGATACTTTTGAAATGTTCCACCAAAATTGGGAATCGTTGCAAAGTAAATATATATTGGTTTGTCCAAAAATTTAAACTCCACGGTCTGTGNAAGNAAAGGCTTAAAACCTTGCTGCAACAAATTTATGTTATACGAATTAAAGAGNCGGGTTTCGAGTATATCGTTGTCTTTTTGATAGCAGTAGAAAATTATACTTGTGTCGCTTGGAACCCCAGCACCAAGAGACTGCTTGAAAAATACAGGNATATTGATNTCCATCAAGACTGCACTTTTAAATGCCTCGCGTCTTTGACGGCTATTTGAAATTGNAAAAGTTTTATCGTACACTGGAAAAATCAGGAACATACTTAATGTATCGCCACCTCGAAAATTAAACACCCGAGTTGCAGTGGGGTTCCCGCTTTCTATGG
>RCNO01000036.1 GCA_003731685.1 Bacteroidetes/Chlorobi group bacterium MS-B_bin-24 | reverse complement strand
TATGCATTAGAGACATCCAAAGGGGAGAAAAATTATCGATATTTTCAACGCAAACAATGCTGATATTAATCTTAATCTTCTTCACGGACTTACTTGTTTTTTTGTAAACTCATACTCTAACTGCTCAACTTTTTTAGTTAATTCTTTCATCCCTGCATCCTATTATTTTTGTTAAAATTACGAAAAATTAAATTTCTTTATTGCATATTTCGGGTTTAACACTTGCAGAGATGGAATGAATCGAGTAATCACCTATTAATATTTTCAGAAATTTTAGAGAATAGTTTGAAATCAGCAATAGTTACTTTTTCAACTTGAGTTGCACTTTTTTCAGTTCGTTCAAATCATAACACAAATCTATGATATTCGAGCGGGACCCGATTGTAGGTTGGAGATATACTCTTGTAAATCGGTCGCAAAGTTCTGGTTCGGGCAAAAGTTCGACAATTTGATAGATGTATTGGGTCATTTTATCGAAAAGATTTTCGATTTCTTTTTTCAAATTCGATGTATCAACGTCTGGATTGTTCTTTGCAATTCTGTAACTTCCCCAAAGTGCTGAGCCATAGAAAATAATCTCATTAGCAAGCTCGGGTAAGTTGTTGGTTGCAAGGACTTCGAGAATTACCCCGAGGTCGCTCCTTTTGCGTAAAGTTCCCGAGGAGGTATAGTCCAAAAAAGCAAGCACTTCCAAAGTATCTTTTGAAATTTCCATTTTAAAATTGTATTGATGCTAAAACTGAATTAAAAATTTCGTCGAATTCTGTATTGGAGATGTTTTCTCTTTTGTTGATATTGGTTTCTATTAGCGAAAATTCATAGGCTTCGTTCAATGGAGTTACAAACACTGCTGTCTTTCCAATCAAATTATTTGCAACATTTTCGTACTTATAGATATAAAATCTTTGGAGACCATTCTTGATTGGGACAAAATCACCTAAAAGTTTGACATTGTTTAGACTTTTGCTTTGCTTTTGCTCGAAACTTCGTTTAGCAATGCCCAATAATCCTTCTTTTTTAAGGACTTGTGGGACATCTATTCGGTTCGTTAGTTTAGCAAAAATCAGGCACAATGAATAGTCGGGGTTTGCAGAAACGGAGAAGATGTTCGATGGGATTTTATCTTCTGGGTCGATGAAGAACCAATCCTTCGGCAGAAAAGCAATCATATCGCCGCGTTCGGAGCGGATTAATACATCCGACATCGGTACGGATGGTTTTTTAAGTATTGTAAATTCGGTATCGAATTCCTCGTCGGGAGTGCGAACTTTGACGATTATACAACTTGAAAGACCAACCAAGATAAAAAATGGAATCAAGAGTTTAATATTCTTCAACATGAAGCGAACCCGGATTGCTTTTAGTATGTCGTGTGTATCCATATTCTTTCAAAATTTCCGAAACGCTTTGAACCATTTTGGGGTTACCGCAAAGGTAGACGTGGGTTTTATCGGGCGAAAGCTCAATGCCTGCTTCTCGTTGTAATAGATTATTTTGCAAATGGTCTTCGATATAGCCACGTAATCCGTTCCAATCCTTTTCGGCGTGAACAAGCGTTGGAAAATAGTAGAAGTTTTTGAAAGTATATTGGAGAAATGTCAATTCGCTGTAATAACCTAAATCCCAAGGGTAAGAGGCGCCGTGAATTACTGCAAGTTTGCGATTCTGATGTTCAAGAATATGGGAACGAAGGAAACTAATGTATGGGGCTAAACCAGTCCCAGTGGCAATCATAACGATGTCGGAACCTTCCGGGGTATCGTTCAATTTAAACAAGCCTAAAATCCGAGTGTCGACCCAAATTCGGCTCCCAAGCGATAAATTAAAAAGCCTTGGGGTCAATTGCCCGGATTTTANTTGACTGATGTAGAACTCGAAGTTCTGGGTTTCGTGATTTGCCGAGGCAATCGAATATGGTCTTTTAATCATTTTATCGGGTGGAACATCTTCGACAACAGGCAAAGAATTCGCTGAACGCGGTTCTTTCCCAAGAAGACCAATCTGTGTAAATTGTCCAGCTTCGAATTTTGGACGGGGCTCGTCGGTTCGCACTCGGAGTATCATTAAGTCTGGTGTTAAAAGAATTTTACCAACAACTGTTGAATTATATTGAGACTCTTCCATTTATAATTACATTTTTGAAAAATACAAAATTAGGAAAATTATTGGGAAACATCTTCATCGGATTTATACCGAAGGCGATTTTCTCTTTTTCGTTTGGCGACTTCTCGCAGGTCGATATACTTGTCCGCTTCGTCGATAATTTCTTCCCCAAGTATTGTTTCAATCAAATCTTCCATAGTTACAAGCCCTTCGATGCCTCCAAATTCATCGACAACGAGGAAAATATGTTGCCGTTTGGAAAGGAATTGATTTAGCGCATCGTCGAGCGTAACATTTTCGGGGATGAAGTGTATCTCTCGCGCAAGTTCTCTTAATTTCTTGTCCAGTTGGTTATTTATAGCTTCTTGGAAAATGTCTTTTGTTACGACATAACCAACAATTTTGTCATCGATAGAATTGCCATCGTAAATTGGGAATCTGGAAAATGTTTTGATTTCGGGCAGTTTTAGTGCCTCTTCAATTGTTAAATCGGCTGGGCAGGCAAAAATCACCGTTCGCGGGGTCATAACATCGGACACGGGCACTTGATTGAATTTAATGACATTCGAAAAAATCTTGTACTCGCCAGTTTGCAAGGTTCCTTCTTCGTGAGCAGTTTCGACTACCTCTTGTATGTCTTCGAGCGATGCCTCCTCGCTTCGTGATGAAATTTTTCGGAAAAGAAGTAAATAGAATTTGCCCAAGAATTGTAAAATAACATAGAAAAAGTAAATGATTTTTGCAAATGAGCCAAAAAGTTTATCGCTAAATCTGATTCCAATTGAATACATTGTTGTTCGAATGAAAAAGGTAGCCAGAATTATAAACACAAGAAGCAAATAGGAAGTTGCGCCTTGGAAAAGCGAAAGGAAAAAGGCATAGACAGACAAATTTATAGCCGACAAGAGATAAAGTATAATTTCAAGGAATAGGAAGGAAGTAGTTACAATATGTTTTTCGTCGAATAGCCTTTGGATTTTGGCATTTTGGAAGGTATTCGATGCCGGAGTGTTTTCGGGCTGGGCTTCGGCAACGATTCCGTTCAAAAAAGCCAAAAAAACTGCAAATGTGATAAAAACGAAAGGTAATATTAGCGGGTCGATAAGGTCTGCTTCCATAGTGGTTAATTAAAACTATCGCTTGTGATACGGACTTTGGGTGCTTGGAAATTCCCGAAAGGAGTGGAAAAGGTTGGAATTGCTTCGATAGCGAGTTTCGATGGATTTTGTTTTAAGCCGCCAAGCGAAAGAGCAAGGTTGATTATCCCTTCGTAGCCTCGATTCCCAAAGAATTCGAACAAGTCGAGCGAAACTTCCAAAGGCAGGTGTCCAAGCTCGGTGGATGCAGGATATTCATATTCTCTCGCAAGCTTTCCCGATATGGTTTTAGTTCCATCGATAAACAAAGTCCAATCGAACTGCTTTAATTTTACTGGGATAGGTCTTGTGCCTTGGAGCCCAGTGTTTGGATTTTTAACGGCAATATTGATAATGAACGAAACGGGGAGTTTGTTTTTCGCTACTTCTTGTCCGATTTTTACTGCATCGATGGGAGAGAAATCGGACAGGCTTTGTTTTGTGGCAATTGGAACACCGGCAATCTTGAACTCGGTCACATTTTCGATTTTGAACCGAAGGGAAGAGAATGAACTCAAAGAATGTGTTACATCCTTAATCGTTTGGCAAGCCCCAAAAACAAACAAAACACCAAAAATCAAAAAATATCTAAACAATTTCATTTTAAAAACTCAACCATTGCAAATAAAATTGACGTTCACACCGCAAAAGAATTTTTAGCGAACGGGAAAATTCAGGGGAGCGGGGGAAAGGGAAAATTTTGTGATATGGTAGGGGCAGTTGCCGACCCATTTTTTATCTCAAAAGTGCAATTACTCCAATAGCAACTGCCGTTATTGAACTTGCAAGTGTTACTATAATCATTGTTTTGAGTTTATTTATGCCTTCCGCCTGTTTAACAAATTCCACTGTAAATTTGTTTTCTAATTCTTTGAACCTATTTGGAATTTCTGTCTGCCCAATTTCTTTCAAAATTACAAAATCACTAGTCAATTTATTCTCTAGTTCTAAAATCCTATTCAGGATTTCAGGCCCCCCAATCTCTTTCAAAATCTTGATAATTTGATGACTACCATCCACAATCCTTTCTGATGACTCAATCAGACTCAAAAGTCGTTGACGAACCTTATCAAGTTCTTTTGTTGCGGTTTGATATGAGGTTGCCTCATTGTAAAGTAGTTTCAATGTTTCAACTAGCTTTACAGCAGTTTCTTCAGCTTCTAAAAATTTTTGTACCTCTTTATCCATTTTTACTCCTTGTATATATTTAACTTTTGCCTGAGTATCCTTAGATTCAAAACGTCCTCTTTATTGTATTCCAATAAAGTTTTCAAAGAGTTTTTATCTCCGTAAAACCTATAATTGCGCCAAAGTTGAACAGCAACCCTACCATCTACACCTGTTAATTTTCTTCCAATACCGAGTTTTCTCTCAACTTCTTTTAAACCTCCATATAAATTTCTTCGCCAGCATTCCTTCATCAAATCTTTGTGAACAAAATATCTCGAAAGATCTATCCCCAGCTTAGCTTTTATATAAGGTATATCGAACCGAGCCCCGTTATAGGTATAAAGTACTTCAACATTATTCATTATTTCAATTAATTTGGAAGCAGTTATGTCATTCCCAACTAGCTGTATAACTCTGTGCTCATTACCATCATCTAAACACAAACCAATTACTGTTAACTCTCCATTGTGTGGATTTAAACTGGTTGTTTCAATGTCTAGATAAGCACAATATTTTTTATCAGCAACCTGTTGAGTTTTGGATGTTTCCTCTTTCAATTCAGGGTAATAAAATGTATTGCGACAAGTAGGGCAGGTTATCTTCAACGGCTCTTTTGTATTGGGGATTTTTAGTTTTTGTTTACAGTTTGGATTGGTACAAGTAATTATAATAGTTGATTCTTCGCCTTCGTTTTTATATTCCTTTTTAGATTCAGGTTCAGGGGGCAGTTCTGAGGTTTCAGAGATATATTTTGTTTTTTGATTGGATACTTCCTCTTTCCTCTCAGGATAATAAAAAGTATTGCGACAAATAGGGCAGGTTATCTTCAACGTCTTCTTTATTTTGGGGATTCTTAGTTTTTGTCTACAATTTGGATTCGTACAAGTAATTATCAACGTAGTCTCTTTAACTTTGTTTTTGTTACCATTTTGAAAAGCAAGTTGCACCTCTTCGTTCTCGGGTTTTCGATTGGTAACCGGTGATTTTATGTACAATACCAGATAGAGAAATAACCAAAGTACCAGTAAAATTATTCCTAAAACTAAATCCGCCATTTTTGTACTCTCTTTTCAGGGAACAAATCAAGAATCATATGATTAAGATTTGCCAAAAGGAACCAAGCTGGAATCTCAGCAAGTTCAATCGGTAATTTTTCAATAAGTATTCTAGCAAGAATGCGATTTGAAGTTTTTGTAAGTTGGAAAACTAATTCTTTTGCTAATTCTAAATCACGATTTTCAATATTTAAAATAGCCCAAGCAGCAAAATCAAAAACGGTATAATCACTTAGTCCATATTTTGTTAAAGCAGAATAAATAGCTGCCATAAAGTTTTGCTTTGCTACCTCACTATTTTTATCTCTTGAATAAATTTCGGAGAGAGCGCGCAACATAAGTAAGGCAGGGTGATCAGGATAACTTTCAAGATAACGGGATACTTGGCCTCGAAGTTCAGCAGCTTCATTTGGCGAACGGACAATGCCAAAAACATCCCTGCATTTTATTATACCAACCTTTTCATCATTAATTATCTCTTCTAAGACCTCTGAATATTCAGTTGCTTCCAGGTATCGCAAGATTCGTTGTCGGATAGCCTTATCAGTAGGAGAGTTAACGCAGGCAAGCAACATTTCATAAAAAGCACGCCTTCTTCCCCGCTCAATAACATCATAGATGAAGTGAAGCAACAGGTCAACCATTTCCATAATGAATTCAAAATGAGAAAGAGAACGAGAAAGCAACTGTGATGCTTTTTCTATTTCCGCTTGACTTCTACTGTAGAGATAACTTGCGACATATTTTCCGTAGGTTTCAAGAATTTCCTCCTTGTTAGCGCCTGATAATTTAAGAGTAAATTCCTCACGTGAATAATCTATTGTATAATCAGAAATGACTCCAATGAGTGAAAGGCGATGAAGCGCCTTTTCCATAATTTCCCTCGGTTTTCTGTCTTCATCAGCGGTTTGATTAATCCTATCTGGTATAGATAGAATCCTCTCCCCCTTTTTAGAGACATCTCCAAGATGATGGAGAACTTCTTCAACATCTTGCTTTTCTTTGGCAATTCCACGAAATGCATTCGTATGGAAATAAAGAACTCTGGTTATATCATCATTTTCTTCCCGACGGATATTCTTTAAAATTTCATCTATTTCTTCGACTTTTGTATTGGGATTTAACAATTTCTTTGCTCTTTCAGGGTCATCGATAGATACGATTATGCAGCAGTGAGCAGTTTTCCTGTCTCTTCCAGCACGGCCTGCTTCTTGATAAAAGGATTCTATAGAAGGTGGAATCCCGAAGTGAATAGTATATCTAACGTTTGGCTTATCTATACCCATAGCAAAAGCCTTGGTACATACCAACAGCGGGGTTTTGTTATGCTTGAACTCTTTTGTTACCCGGCGTTTGTAACGCTCCCACCGGTCTGGATTCCAACCCCTTGGTTCTTTTCCAGCATAAATACCCACAGAAATACCTAAATCCTTCATGAGTTCATCTGACACTCTGACCACACCAAATTCACCACCAACATGTGGACAAAAAACGAGTCCAGAATACGTTCCCTTTCCTCTTGTTTGATAGAGAGACGAGAATGTGGTATTAAATAAGTTTGGCAACTTCTGTCCAAGATAACCTTTCAACCTGGCAGTTTTTTCACTAGATGTAGAATGGATAATATGAAATTGCAATTCTTTTCTATCAAAAGATTTTGGAGTGATAATAGCATCGAAGTCTTCTATCATTAGTTCTCGTTGAACATCTTTTAAAACAGCTCTTGATGCTGTTCCTGTCAATGCTACCAGTGGTGGAACTTTCCCATTTGATTCACAATATTGTCGGCTCGTCCTTCCAATATTAAGGTAGGCTGTACGAAAATCATGTCCCCATTCAGAAACACAGTGCGCCTCATCTACTACAATCAATGCAATCGGCGTATGCGCTGTAAGTGTTCGAAGTGAATCTCGGAATTCCTTCGTTTGAAATCGTTCAGGTGCAACATATGCAAAAAGATATTCGCCTTGTCCGAATAATTTGAGTGCACGTTGTCTATCATCAGGATCATCAATTTGGCTTGTAATAGCAATTGTTCTGTCAATTCCTATCATAGCAAGATTATCAATTTGGTCCTCCATTAACGAAATGATTGGGTCAATAACCACTGTTCTACCTGGTAGAAGGAGAGAAGCAAGTTGATATACTAAAGATTTCCCTGCTCCTGTGGGAAGCAATAGCAACGCGTCTTTACCTTGAATCGCCCGGGTAATTCCGTCATATTGGCCTTCCCAGAAATAAGGCTTACGAAATAGATATTGCAGAAAGTATTCCAAATCTTTCTCACGAGGTTTTTCTAATCCTTCAATTAATGGTGCTGCCGAGAAGGATGTATCTGTTGCTATATGGAAAGGGAAATAGATATTTTAAACGTAAAATGTTGGTAAGTCAGTTGAGAATTCGTGTGCGAAAGAGATAAAGACTGCACTTGTAGACTGAGCTGTAGCGTAGTCTGAAATAAGATTGCAAACTAGTTCCTCTATGTTCAGTTCAACAGAATAAAGTTTACTAAGTTTTTCCAATAATTCTACAAAGTCTGTTGCGGATTCTTTTAGTATCGCAAGAGCTTCTTTTTTATCAAATAAGCCAATCCGATCTAAATCGGAAACAATATGCCATTTATCTTCTAAACTCAAGAAACCTGATTGAATTGCTTGTAGGAGAGTCACTTGTATTTGGTGGGCAATCTTGATTGACCAGATGTAATTGAAAGCTTCATCTTCTGATGAAAAGAGATTATCAAGGGATTTTCCCCCTATGGTAGAAAGTTTTGTGAGTAAAAGTGAGAGTTGTTCTCCAAATTTTCTCCGTATTTCATCAGCTTGTATGCGTATAACTGTATAGCCATTTTCTTGCAGAGACTTATCTCGCTCTTTATCCGATTCAATATGACTTTTGTGTTGTTCGCCATCAATTTCAACAATGATTTTTTCCTCTAATTCTGGATGGAATATAGCAAAATCAACTCTCTGGTATGGTGTGGTATCTATATTTGGACCTGGAGGGACTAAACTTGAAATTTCAACTTGAGGAAGAACGAATTGTTCATAGTTCTCCCCTAAAAAATCTGGGAGAATATTTTCATAAAATATATTTTCCTCTTTACTATCGAACCACTGACCTTTTTGAGTTTTTTTATAGCCATTAATCGCTAAAGTTTCAATAAGTGATAAAGGAGATTCTATTTTAGGTGATTTGAAAATCTCTTTAAACTGTTTTTCAACTTTAGGAGAGGACAAAGTGATTCGGCCTCTAGTTAAAATTTTTTCTGCAACTGAAATTATCTGGCGCAGTTTTTCAGTTAGTGTAAATTTAGATTCTCTTGTTGGGAAATCAATTCTCCATTGAGAGAACGCTTTTAGCATTTTATTTTCTGTATCTTCTGATACTATTTCTTCCAGCAAATCTTCGGGCACTGCTACAGTTTCAAAAAAACGAGTTTGATATCCTTGGAATCTTTCTCTGGCAATTAGAGTTCGTGGAAAGAATCTCTCTGTTTGATAAAATTTTTCCTTCTGAGGCTCTTGTGGTTCAGTAACTACTGACTCAAATGGAACAGTTGCTTTACACTCGGGATAACGAGAGCACCCATAGAATTTTCCACCAGCATTTGACCCTCTTTTTGCTGTGCGCAAGACCATTAAAGAACCACAATTTGGACATCTAACTTCTGCCATTATTTAGCTCCATTGTTTTTAAGGTCGAAATTTCGCCTAACTCGTTTATATCCAAACTACTTCCCCTTTCCCCCTGAGTTTGGAATATACACAAAGTATTTCGCCTTTTCCACCTCCGCGGGAAAAGCCAGAATACCCTATACTTTACCGACTTTATCATTTCGCACTTCCTTCACATAATTTTCGTACTACCTGAAGGATTCCTTATTTTCCAATAATTTTCGCCCTAACAAAGTTGACCAAAGCAATTTATGCAATGCATAACTTTATGTATTGAAACAACAATCCCACTTATATTTCCTGATATGGTGGCGATTGCTATAGGTTTACCCGATTTAACATTTGTGGGTATATTATTAAATCTTTCTTTGTTCTGGGGACGAGCCAAATTTTCTTTCTCTCCAACTTTGTACCGGAGGAGGGATTCGAACCCCCGACACACGGATTATGATTCCGTTGCTCTAACCAGCTGAGCTACTCCGGCTAAAAAAACAAAATTACGAAAAAATTTCATTTTTCCAAAATTCTTTTTAGCTCGTCGCGGATTTTTGCTGCAAGCTCGTAGTTCTCGTCTTTTATGGCTTTTTCGAGTTCTTCTTGCAATTTTTCCACTCGGGTTTTGGGTCGGTCGGGTTCCTTGCTTGGCGGCGGGAATGGAAGTTCGTCCTCATCCTCGTCCATCGAGCCAAAGAGGTCGGATTCCTGCTCTTCGTTGATGTCCCGTTGTCTTTCGCCAAATGTTATTCCCGCTTGGTTAAGAATTTCTGCATCGACGTAAATTGGGGCTTGGAAACGAAGCGCCAACGCTATTGCATCGCTCGGACGGGCATCGATATCCAGTGGTGGCGACTCGAACAAAATCCGCGCATAGAATGTGCCGTCCCTAAGGTCGTTGATGTATACCTCCTCTATACGAGCGTCTAATTGTTCCAATACATTTTTAAACAGGTCGTGGGTCAAGGGTCGTGGAGTAGTAACACCTTCCAAAACCATTGCGATTGCCTGAGCTTCGAACTGTCCAATGATAATTGGCAAACTCCGGGGTCCGTGCTTTTCTTTAAGAATTAAAGCGAAAGCATTAGAACTTTCGGGGCTTGTTGTTATACCTATTGGTCTAACTTCGATTTTTTCCATCTTTACTTTTCTCTTTTGTTCGATTTAAAAGACTATATCGCAAAGGTTTTATTTTAGTTTTTACTCTTTATATTTTTTGATTTCCTCTATGAGTTTTGGAATAACATTGAACAAGTCCCCGACAATACCGTAATCTGCGACTTTGAAAATTGGAGCATCTTTGTCTTTGTTTATTGCAAGAATATATTTCGACGAGGACATACCAGCCAAATGTTGTATTGCTCCGCTTATTCCACAAGCAACATAAAGTGTTGGGGAAACAGTTTTTCCAGTTTGACCGACCTGCTCGCTGTGGGGACGCCATCCTGCGTCTACAACTGCACGCGAGGATCCAACCGCCCCACCAAGCAGCGCTGCAAGGGATTCTATGAGATGGTAATATTCGGGTCCTTTGATTCCGCGGCCACCCGAGACAACGATGTCGGCTTCGAGGACATCGAGTTTGCCTTCGTTTTTCATAACATTAACAACACATTCCTTGCGGTCTGCTTCCGAAACATTAGGTTCGAATTTTTCGATTTGGATTTCGGCAACGGGCGAAGATGTTGCAGTGAAAACGTTAGGTCGGAGCGAGCAGATTTTTATGTTTCCATTGAGTTTGGCAGTGATGTGGGATTTTCCAGCATACACAGGCTTTTTGACAATCAAATCGCCGTTTGAAATGTCCAAAGCAATGCAGTCGGAAACGTATGCTGCGTCTAAATTTGCCGAAACCCGCCCCGCCAGTTCAAAGCCGTATGTATGGGCGGGGAACAGAATTAAGTCGAATTCTTTGGAGCGAATAAGTTCGGCAATTGCTTTGGAAAACAGCGATGCAGAATAAGAAGCGAATAATGGTGCATCAATCAGATAGGTATGTTGCAATCCGAATTCCTTTGCTGTTTCGAGTGCTTCCTTTGTTCCGTTGAATGCAATGCCCGAAACAGTGGCAGAAGTTTTTTCGGAAATTTGCCTCGCTGCTGTGATAAGTTCATAGGATACTCTTTTGAGTTTATTTTCGAGTGGTTCAAGATAGACCAAAATTTTTTTCATTCTTGCCTCCAATTAATTAAATAACTTTTGCATCTTCGTGGAGAAGTTTAACAATTTCGGCTATTTCTTGGTCGCTGTCGCCAACGATTTTGTTTTTGCGGGCACGCAATGGAATTTCCATTCCGAGTATTTCGACTTTTGGCTCGAGCTGTTCAGGGGTGATTTCTTCGATTGGTTTGTTTTTTGCTTTTAAAATGTCGGGCAATTTAGGATAGCGTGGTTCGTTCAAGCCCTTCTGGGCAGAGATGACACAGGGAAGCGTGGTTTCGACAATTTCTTTTCCGCCGACGACATCTCGTTCGGCAACTACTTTTGTGCCGTCGATAGTAAGCTTGGAAACAATAGTGATAGAGGGCAAGCCAAGGAATTCAGCCACCATAGCGGGAACCATAAGCGAATCGAAATCGACGCTTTGCCGTCCGAAGAATATGATTTCGGGGTTAAATTGCTTAGCATAATTTGCAATGTTTTTCGCAGCGAAGAACGAGTCGAAAAAGCCCTCGGTTTTGATTAACACGGCACGGTCGGCGCCCATTGCCAAAGCCGAGCGGATTACTTCTTTCGAAGCTTCGGGTCCAACGGTGATTGTAACAACAGTGCCACCGTACTTTTCTTTCAGGCGAAGCCCTTCTTCCAACGCAAATTCATCATAAGGGTTAATGATGAACTTAACTCCTTTCTCGTCGATGGACTTGCCATCGGCTCCGATAATTATTTTTGTTGCAGTATCGGGAACTCTCGAAATGCCTACCAGAATATTCATTCCAATCCTCATTGATTAAACAAATTCCTCATTACAAAAATAATAAAAGTTTGTTTTTTAGCATTGAAATAGGAATTGTTAAGTATTCGACGAAAACAAATCGATAAAGAAGATTTTTAATTAACGCAAACACTTTTTGCCAGAGTTTAATTTCTTTTTGCATTTTATTATTTTTTGTTTTTAAATCTGTAATTTTTTTTAAGAGGTTTTGTATGGCAAAAAGTATAAGTTACCGAATTAATTCCTTAATCATTATTTTGCTATCAGTTGTGATTGTAAGTTTTTTAATTATTCTGATTATTCGAACGAATAGCATTGAGAGGTTTTCGAGCGAGGAGTTAGAGAAATCGGCAAAGAAGGAAGTTGCACAAATAGCTAAAATGGTGTACGACCTAACCGACAATTCCAATAATTTAGCCCAGAAAATGCTTAATGTTGCTTTGAATACTGCAAAGGTGGTAATAAAGCAGAAGGGGGCAATCAAAATATCTGGCACTGAGCAATGGCAAGCGATCAATCAATTTACCAACGAGGCAATGGAGGTGAATGCTCCCAAGCTTGAGATTGGGGGAATTACATTTCCAAAAATAAAGACTTTTGATGTTAAAGTTCCTATTGTGGACGAGGTTGCGAGTCTATCGGGTGCTACCGTTACGATTTTTGTAAAGATGAGTTCTGCTGGGGATATGCTTAGGATTGCTACTACAGTGAAAAACAAGAAGGGTGAACGGGCAATTGGAACATTCATACCTGTTAAGGAACCCGATGGCAAGGAGAACCCCGTTGTTTCTTCGATACTTCAAGGCAAAGATTATATTGGAAGGGCATTTGTTGTTGACCAATGGTATGTTACAGCATACTCTCCTTTGAGGCTACCGAGTGGTGAAATTGTTGGAATGTTTTATGTTGGAATACCGCAGAAAACTGTTGAAGAAAGTCTGCGTAAGGCAATTTACTCAATCAAAATTGGTGAAACTGGGTATGTTTATGTTCTTGGTGGAAGTGGTAAGCAAAAAGGGCATTATATCATATCGAAGGATGGTAATAGAGATGGGGAAAATATTTGGGAATCCAAGGGTGCAAATGGGAAATTATTCATTCAAGAGATAATAAATGCTACTACCGAGAATCCCGGAGTGGTTAAGTTTTTCCGATACGACTGGAAGGATGTAGGGGAGGATAAAGCTAGGACAAAAATAGTTGCAGCCGTTTATTACAAGGATTGGGATTGGGTTATTGGAGCTGGAACATACGAAGATGAAATATTTGCAGTCCGAGACCAAATTAGCAAAAGTTTATACTCGCTATTGTATCTAATGGTAATCCTTGCTGTGACAGTTTATGTAATTGCGATTATAATTTCGACACGAATAGCGAAGCGGATATCGGCGCCGATAACTAGCGCAGCGATGATAGCCCAATACATAGGACGAGGAGATTTAGATTCAGCCCGAAAACTGCTTGATTGAGAGCAAAATAAAAGATTTACTTGTAATTGAAATTTGCAAAATTGTAGGGGCGAATAATTATTCCCCCCTAAAACAAAATATTATTTCTTCTCATTTCCGCTACATCACCATCAACATCATAAGGGCAAACCTATTTGTCTTTACCAAAAATGATGTTTCCGAAGTTTCCAACGATGTAGGGGCGACCGGCCGGTCGCCCCTACAAGTATTTGCCAGACATAGGTTGTTCCCAAACATCCGATGTCTGAAAATTACTTGTAGGGGCGAGCCAGGGCGTTCGCTCCTTGTTCCTGTGTTTTCACCCCTTGAAGTACATCCAATGACGATATGTTTTGTAGGGTATGATAATATGTTTTTTTTGATGCAATTTACAAATTGCCTCAACAATAGAGTAAATTAAGATAAATTTTTAAAGGTCAAATTTGGGATGGATTGTAATGAGCAATTACAACACTTTTTTTCTATGCCATAAAGAAGTCACTCAACCTTTGTAGAAGTTTTTGCTTTTTACTAAAAGATACATTTAATCGTTTTAGGTTTTTTAAAATGCGAAACAGATGAATAAAGTTGTTTTGAATTTTGGGTTTTCTGGGTGGCTAATTCTGATTTTTGTTCTTGTATCTTTATTCATAACTTATTTTTACTATCGGAAAACTAATCCTACGATAGAAAGGAAAAATAGGATACTACTTGGAGTTATTCGTTTTTTTGGGTTGCTCTTTTTGTTCATTTTCTTTTCGGAACCAATTTTGAATTTCATTCAGAATAGAATTGAGAAACCGAAGGTTGTATTTTTAATCGACAATTCAGCGTCGATGAAAGTAAAATGGGATGTTACAGATTATCGAAACATTTCGAGAACAGTTGATAAATTTGCTCAAACAAAAAGAGCAATAACTGCATCTGGAATTTCCAGCTACTCTAAATATCCCGCAGAATACTGGAAATTCGATGAGAGTTATAATATGCTCGGAGATTTTCAATTGGACTCGTTCAGGTTCGACGGTTTTGAAACTAACCTTTTGGCGCCGCTAAGAAAGATTTACAATTTGAGGCGAGAGGAAAACATCGGAGCCATTTTTGTTGTTACCGATGGAATAATTAATTCAGGCGAAAATCCAGCATACCTTGCCGAACAAATTGGAATTCCCATTTATACTATTGGAGTAGGTGATACAATCCCGCCAAAAGATGTAGTTGTTACTGGAATTGTTACAAACGAACTTGGATTTGTGGATAAGCCCCAACCTGTTAAAGTTAACATCAAATCCTTTGGATTCGATTTGGATGGTGTAAATGTGCAACTTTTCGAAGGAAAAGATTTGGTTTCGGAGCAGAAAATCAATTTAAAAAGAGGAATCGAAGATTATTCTGTGGTCTTCGATTACACACCGAAGGCAGAAGGTTTTGCAAAGTTGGTTGCAAAAGTTCAGATATTGTCGAATGAATTTTCGAGCGAAAATAATTCACAAACACAAATTGTGAAAATCGTTAAAAGCAAGAAGAAATATGTTCTGATTTCGGGCTATCCAGTTCCAGACATTTCCTACATTAAGTCGATTATTTTGCAGGAGAAAGGCTCCGAGGTTCTTACATTCATCCAAAAACAAGGAGCGGAATTTTACGACCCTAAACCTACACGAAAAGATTTCGAGGATGCCCAAGTTTTCATTTTGCTTGGGTTTCCAATCAATTCAAGCCCGAATCAAATTTTGGACTGGGTGAAAGAAGAATGGAACAAAGGCAAATCCGTGTTGTTTGTTTCCCAACTATCCACCGATTATAGGAAGTTGAAACCCTACGAAGAGTTTTTACCATTTAATTTTGCAAGCAATAATGCAAAAGAATATTCATTTGTTGCCGATTTTAGGCAAACTCAATCGGGCAATCCAATTTTGAACATTGCGTCGGGGGATGTTGGGTTGAAACTTTTGAATCAGCTCCCTCCCATTTTCCGAACGGAGTTGTTCGTTCGACCCAAGCCAGAAAGCGAAGTCCTTGCTACTATTAAAGTTGGGAATTCGGAGCTAAAAGAGCCATTCCTTTTGACATACGAATTCCAAAACAGGAAGTCGGCAGCAATTCTTGGCTATGGAATTTATCGCTGGCGACTTCTTGGGCAATCATTAAGAGAGTTGATGAATTCGCCCGACAAGGAAATCGACCCCGGCTCGGCTTTGATTATGAACATTTTGAATTGGCTTTCTGCCAATGAAGAGTTTGCACGAGTTCGCATCAAACCTAATAAGACCAATTTCCATCAATTTGAGCAGGTTTCTTTCACCGGGCAAGTTTACGACCAGACGCAATCTCCGGTTGATAATGCTTTGGTTAAGGTTCGAGTTGTTAAGGACAACACACAAGTCGAAAGCGTACTTCCCCAAATTGGGAGCGGACTATATTCGGGCAATGTTGGAACTTTCGATATTGGGGAATATAATTACATTGGAGAGGCTTACCGTGATGGAAAGCTAATAGGTTCCGCCCGAGGAAAATTCATTGTCGAAAAAAGCAATCTGGAAATGTTAGAATTCCGTTCCAGATTTAGTTTCTTGCAGTATATTTCAAATGTTTCGGGCGGAAAATTTTTCTTTTGGAATGAGACTGATAAAATTAAGACTGAATTAGATAATTTGTTTTTGCAAAACAAAGTCATAACACAAAAGAAAGAGCTATATCTTTGGAACTATTTGCCATTGTTAATACTTTCGATACTATTTTTCAGTATTGAATGGCTTTTGCGTCGTAAAAAAGGACTACTTTGAGTTTGTTCGGTTATTCTTTAACACCTTTGAGAAGCAGAAGATTACAAGACCAATTATTACAGAATAAGCAACAACCAAAAAGATGATTCCTTCTATCTTAAGTCCTGTCATATTAATTATACTCTGGTTTGTTTAACTTCCAAGCTTTGTAAACCATAAAGCAAAGACCAGAAAAAACGAGCAGCATAAACAAACGAGCCCCCCAACGGTAAGGAATCTGCTCGGCAGGTATGTTTTCCATTAACAATGTTGGAATAGCATCGGTAATTCCCCAATAAACAAGAATAGCAAGGATATAAAAGGGAGTGATATATTTTATCACATAATAAAAGAAACGAGGTATTTTAATATCGGCTCCGCTTGTGATTTCCTTCCATCCTTTATCCATTCCCCAAATCCAAGCGAAAATAACAACTTCGAGGAAGCCTATCAGGACGAGGAAAAATGTTCCTGCCCAGTAGTCCAATTCATCGAGGAATCCGTATTTTAGGAATATCACCACTAGATTAACCGAGATAAATGTTCCTATGCCAATGTATGTTGTAGCTTTATTGTGCGAAATTTTGAATTGTTCTTTGAGGAATGCGATTAGCGGCTGAACCATTGCAACTGATGATGTAATACCAGCGATAAAGAGCAGAAAGAACCAAATGCACCCAAAGAAATCGCCGAAGGGTAATTTTTGGAAAATGAGTGGCATCGAAACGAAACCAAGATTAAATGCACCGCCTTTGGCAATTTCCAATGTTGCTGGAACGCCAAAGAAAGCCACAGCAACGGGGATAGCAATAGAACCACCAAGAAAGACTTCGACAAATTCGTTTGTGGATGCAGTGGAAAGACCATTCAGTGCAATATCATCTTCTTCGCGTAAGTAGCTTGCATAAGCTTCAAGAGTTCCCATCCCGACGCTAAGGGTAAAAAAGATTTGACCAGCGGCGGCGAGCCAAATTTTTGCATCGCCAAGCATCGAAAAATTAGGATTCCAAATGAAAGCAAAACCTTCCTCAACATTTCTATCGGGGAAATTAACAGGGTCGGGAGTTCCGAGCGTAACAACTCGAATGGCAAGTGCAATTGCAAGAATTATAAGCAAAGGCATTCCAATCTTGGCAAGAAGTTCGATTCCGCGTGCAATTCCACGCTTCAAAATGTAAAAGTTAGCCAGAAGCGTGATTAAAAGGAATATATAAGCAGGGAGTAATGAAGAAAAATAGCCTTTTTGAATTCCTTGGTAGCTTTTCAAAAATCCTGTCATCGAATCGAAATCGGTAAGTCCGAAATATGTTTTGGTAATAGAAAAGAAACTATAAGCCAATGTCCAAGATTCAATGTAGCAGTAGTAAATCATTATGATGGATGATACAAAAAGCCCGAGCACACCAATATATTTAGCCAAAGGATTTCGCCAAATAACATCGAACATACCGGGAAGATGGCCATGGTGAAACCTCCCGCCGTGCCTGCCGATTGCCCATTCTACCCACATCAAAGGTATTCCCAAAAGTAGGAAAGCGATGAAATATGGTATCATAAAAGCACCGCCGCCGTTTTGGGCTGCTTGTACGGGAAAACGCAAAAAGTTCCCCAAGCCAACAGCATTGCCTGCGGCAGCTAGAATTAATCCTATTCGAGTTGCCCACCTTTCGCGTTCGCTCATTGTTCTTGCAGTTTGTTTAACATTATTCTATTAATTTCTTTTGGTAAAGCCGATAAATTTTATAAACTTTGGCACTCATTGTGCTTGTTAAACCTTTGTTCATCATTTCGTTGTCTTCCAAAATCCACGAAGCTTCGCCATATCGATAGCCAAGTTGTATTCCCCGAGTTCCTAATTCATAATAAAGAATAGAATCTATTCCGGTTTTTTGAAATTCTGGTTTAACACCTAATGCAATTATTCGAACAAATTGGATTTTCTTCTTTTTAGTTAGGATATGATAAAGTGCGCCCAAGGTTGAGCCTTTTTTATTGTAAATCAGGCATTCGTTGATATTTGGCAAAGCCAAGCCAAAGCCAGCGACTTTACCTTTTGATTCGGCTATTAAAGCGAGTTTTGGTTCGGCGATAAGTTTTAGGTCCTTAGCGATGTAGTTAAATTCTTCGTCGGTCCATTTAACAAAGCCCCAATTTGGAACCCAAGCCGAGTTGTAAATATCCTTTAAAATTTCCACATCGCGCCAGAAATTCTTTTTGTTGCTGAAATCAACTTCTCGGATAGTTACTTCGTATCTTTTCCGTATAACATCTTGAAGGCGGAGCATTTTTTCGGAGGTAAAAGTGTGTGGTTCCAAAAGATAGGCATACAAATCTTTCGCTTTGGTATATCCAGAGCCTTCGATTAAGTCGATGTAATATTTAGGGTTGTAGGGCATCATAATCACGGGTGGGGAATCGTAGCCTTGAATGAGCAAGCCTACTTCGTCGTTCATCGAAGGATTTTCGGGTCCGATAACTGTATCGAACCCTTTCTGATAGAGCCAGCTTTCGACTTGTTCGAGAAGTTTTGGGGCAACATCAAGATTGTTAACACATTCGAAGAAGCCAAAAAAGCCAGTTTTATCGTTGTGGGTTTTGTTGTGGTTGTAATTTATTATCCCAGCAATCCTGCCAAGTATGTTTCCGCTTGAATCAAATGCCATAAACAGCTTAAATTCCGAATGCTTGTAAAATGGGTTCTTCTCGGTATCGATAAGTTTATATCGGTCGCTGATAATTGGGGGAACAAAATTTGGGTCGTCTTTGTAGAAAAGCCATTGCGACTTGATGAATTTTAGCTTTTCGCTTTTGGTTGAAATTTCTTTAATTTCAATTTGCATTTCGGTGTCCCTTTTATTATTCTTTGATAATTATGTTTTCTCCTTTTTCTATCCAATCGGGTGGCTGCTTCTTTTTTAGATATGTGTCGAAGAATTCTTTGATTTTGATGGCATAATCCAGTTTATTATGGAATTTGTTGGGCCAGTGTGGTTCATTGTGGTATTGCAAGAAAAATGCAACTTTGTTGAGACGACGGAACGCAAGGTAGAGTTCAATACCTTGTTGCCAAGGCACTGCTTGGTCTTCATCGCCAAACATTAGCAAGAGAGGGGTTGTGGCAGTTTTGGCTTTGAAAATCGGTGAGTTGTTGATGTAATTTGCAAGTGAATCCCAAAGGTTGCCGCCTATTCGGCTCTGAAATCTTTCGTATTGGAATTGCCTTGCTAAACCCGATTCTAATCTTATTCCGCTATAGGCGCTTGTCATATTTCCAACAGGAGCACCAGCAACTGCTGCCGAGAACATATTGGTTTGAGTGATAATGTAAGCTGTTTGGTAGCCACTCCAAGAGTGCCCCATAATTCCAATTGCCGTGGTGTCGATAAATCNCGCGGCGATGAGTTTTCGGACTCCGCTGGTAATACAATCCAAAGCAGAATTTCCTGGACTACCTATTTGGTACTTGATGTCTGGGAGGAAAAAGATATAGTCGTCGGAATTATAAATTTGGAAGCAAGGTCGGTGTCCAATGTATGGAAAAGAAAAGTTGTTCTTCAATTGCGAAAATCTTTCGTAAAAATACACAATTAGGGGATATTTTTTCTTTGGGTTAAAGTTTTCGGGCAAAACTACAAAGCCATCGAGAGTGTCGCCACGCGAGTTTACCCATTGCACGCTTTCGGTTCTTCCCCAAAAGTACTTGCTTACAAATTCATCATTTAGGTTTGTTAATCTTTTAACATTTTTAAAGGGAAAATCCGCTACCCAAAGGTCAGGATATTCGCTGTAACTTTCGCGGGAGAACAAAATTAGGTTCGTGTCTTTTGCTTTTTGGATGACTTTGAAATTAATTCCGTCTTCTTCTTTCAATCCAACAGGACCAAGAATCTTGAATTCCAATAAGTAAATAGACTTAGTTTTGGTTTTGTGATTAAAAACGGAAATTAAAACCGAATCGTTGTTCCGAAAATATTTCTTCGACTTATCGAGATTAATTATTCTGTAGGTTTGATAATAGTCTCGACCAAAGATAACCGTTTGGCAAACGTAACCATAATTTTCGGAAAAGAATTTCCAGATGTCATATTTGTCGTAAATCAAAAAAGCATTGTCGTTTTCGAACCAACCACCGAATCCGTAGCTTGGCGGGGGCGAAGGCTGGTCGTAGTCTTCGTCGTAAAAAGCATATTTCATCTTCCCAGTTAAATTGACCAATGTATCGAGCTTTGTATCGTATAGAAACCAATTTTTGTCCTTGTAAAAGACAACGAATTTCCCTTGTGGGGAAAGATTAGCATCTTCGGCAAGTCTTTTAGCTAAAAGTTTTTTTGAACCAGTGTTTAAGTTAATTAGATAAAGGTCTTTGTAGGCTCCTTCCCAAGTTGATTCTTTTAGATAAGGATTTTCGTCGTATCCAATGGTGTAAAGTGGATTATCGGTGAACGCAACATCAGGCAGATTTAAATCTGCTAATTGTAGGAATTTCTTGGTTTCGGAATGATATACGCAAACGAATGTTCGGTCTTTGTTTTGTTCCCACCATTTTTTTTCGTTGGTCTTCACTCTTGGGTCGTTCCAATGCCACAAGGTATAATCAGCCTTTTTCAAAATTGTGGCAATATCGAAGAAATTCGTATCGTTGAACTTAATTTTCTCCTTTGTTGCCGAAGTGTCCATCTTTGGTTTGATTCCGAAGAAGAGTCTTTCGCCGTCTTCGCTCCATTTTAATTCATTTTTGCGAGGGATGTACCAATCGTCGGCAAGTTGACTGTTTTCAACGAGGTGTTTGGGAATCATTACAGTCATCGGTAAATTGCAAATAGAACAGGAGTCGACTTTTGTGTGTTTTGTTTCGAAGCATTTCACGTAAGTAAGTGATAATTTTATTTTGTTCCAAGCAAGCGAGGAAATAAACACAGCCGAATCGACATCAGCCTTCACTGGGAGCGAAAATTCCCCTTTTAAGTTCAAGATATACAGCCCATTCTTTTTCCCTTGTGGTTCTACCACAACGAATGCAAAGTAGTTCGAAAGCGTATCGAATGAATATTCTGTAACATATTGAAAATCCAGCTGGTTTTTGGTTAGCAAGTCGAAAAGAGTCAAAGGCGTTCCAATTTCTTTTCCGGAGGTATCTTTGGCTTGCTTATCGTCGCCATAAAAATGAATTGCTAACCAGCGAGAATCTTCGGAAAAACGGTAATTTTTAACTTTTTCGAAGGTAAATTTTGACTGCTGGGATAGATTGAACAGCAATAATCCTTCTTTGGGTTTTTCTTTTTCGGCATTTTCTTTGTCGATTGCTTTTGGATGAAGTTTAAAGGCGACCCAATCGGAATTATTCGAAAACATTGGTTTCGTTGTCCTTTCGAATTCAAACTTGGTGGATGTATCGGTTGAAACAATTCTGGAAATGGGGTCACCTCGTTCAGGAACAAGGGAAAAACCAACCCAGCGTCCGTTATTCGAAATGGTTTGGTCTTGGATTTTGGGGAACTTCATCGCATCGGTAAAAGTAAATTTTTGTTTCTCTACACAGAATATTGAGGGGTTGGTGAGATAGAATAAACTCAGCAGCAAAAAAATAAGATTTCTTGTGTTCATTTTTGCATTCGTTCTATTTTTAAACATTTTCAGAAAGCCATCGTTCAGCGTCAATTGCTGCAATGCATCCGCTACCAGCAGCGCTAACAGCTTGGCGGTAAGTTGAATCCTGACAATCGCCGCAGGCAAAAACTCCGGGAACATTTGTATACGAGCTTTTTCCTTTTGTGATAATATATCCATTGGAGTCGGTTTCGATGAATGGTTTGAAAATTTCGGTATTTGGAGTGTGTCCAATTGCATAGAAAACGCCGTCGGCTGGTAGGATTTGCTCTTCGCCCGTTACAACATTTCGGACGCGGATACTGGTGAGTTTTCGAATACCCATTTTTTCGGTGCCAAGGAATTCTTCGATGACCGAATCGAGCAGGAAGTCGATTTTGGGATGTTCTTGTGCACGCTTGAGCATAATTTTGGAAGCCCGGAATTCTTTCCGGCGATGAATTATTGTAACGCTTGAAGCAAAGTGGGTTAAGTATAAAGCCTCTTCCATAGCACTATCGCCACCGCCCACGACATAAACTTTTTGATTTTTGTAGAAGAAGCCGTCGCAAGTAGCACAAGCGGAAATTCCAAAGCCCCAGAATTTGTCTTCCCCTTTTGCGTGTAATCGCCGTGCCGAAGCACCTGTTGCAATTATAACGGAGTCGGCAGTGTATTCTTTGTCTTCCTCAGCCCAAAGATGGAAGGGGCGTACGCTAAAATCGACTTTGCGGATGGTTTCGAATCGAGTTTCGGTTCCAAAACGTTGTGCTTGTTTACGGAACAATTCCATAAGTTCCGGTCCTTGGATTCCCTCGGGGAAGCCTGGGAAATTTTCGACCTCTGTTGTGATGCTCAACTGGCCACCAGGCTGCATACCTTCGAATAAAATTGTATTCAAAAGAGCTCTGCTCGAGTAGATTGCGGCTGTAAATCCAGCAGGTCCTGAACCAATAATAGCAACTTGATAATGCTCCATTTAATATTCAAATTTGTTTAATAAAAAATGTAATATTAAGAAAAAAAATTCAAATTAAAAAGATGGGGATTAGAAATGACTTTTGAATGTTAAATTTCGGAGGTTTGTCGAAGCCTCGTTTATTTATGATAAAACAAAAATCCGCTATTATGAAGAAATTTTTTATATGAAGCAAAAGGATATTTTACAAGCTTAGGTGTTGAAAATATTGAAAATTTGACCAAGATTTGTTGTCAAAGTAAATTTATATGTTACAACAATTGTTAAGGATAAAAATTTTAGCAAAAATTTTGGCTGAGGTTTTGTTTATTTTACTTAAAATTCTTAATTTTGTATTTTGAATTGCCACCTTAGCTCAGTTGGTAGAGCAGCTGATTTGTAATCAGCCGGTCGCTGGTTCGAGTCCGGCAGGTGGCTCAAAACTTAGTAAATTCCTTTCGATTAATTTTACTTTTTCAAATTTGTTGAGAATGAAAAGAATAATTCCCTTTTCTTCGGATTTTCTTATGTTACTAATCAACAGTTTATTTTCGCTGATCAGGAATGAGTGAGTTTCTGGGCAACATATGAAGTTAGTTAAACCATCCCCGAAAAGATAATTGATGGTAATTACTCAATTTATTCCACCCAAGCAAGTGTAAATTTTTTATTTATCATTACCAGATTGTTCTGTATGCTCGACCGGCCAGTCGCCCCTACAAGTATTTTCAAACATCGGACGTTTCGAAAACATCCGATGTCTTTTTGTAGGGCGAGCGCAGTTTGCCCTAAGCACATTTCACCGAACAAGGGGTTTCCCAGACATCGGATGTTTCAAAAACATCCGATGTCTTTTAGTAATGAATTCCGTTAAGTTCACGAACGAGTGTTTTTGGTAAAGCCATTAGGTTATTTAATATCTTTTAAGGGCAAATAATTATTTGCCCCTACTTTTCGGATGTATTTTTTGTAAAATATTCTTAAAATTGTAATTTATTTTCTCTAATATTTTGGGTGATATGGAAAAAGTTTTCTTGAACTTGGTTGTTCAATGTCCTAAATGCAAATCGAAATTTACAATCGAGGATGTTCTTTCCGATAAAGTTCGTTCTGAGTTCGACCAGATATTGAAATCCCAAATTGATTCCGAAATCGAGCGATATAAAGAAGAAGAACTCCGTTCTTTCCAAATGAAAATGCAGAAAGAATACGAGGAAAAACTTTCTACCTACCAAAAGGCACTGGAAGAGTATCGTGCAAAAAGTCAAAATCAAGAACTGAAATACCAACTTGAATTACAGAAGTTACAAAACCAGCATAAGCTTGATTTGCAAAAACTAATGGCACAGCAGCAAAACACCGTCGAAATTTTCGAAAAACAACTTGCCGAGATGAGAGCAGAGTTGCAAAAGCGAAACGAAGAATTGGAGCAAGCACGCAAGGTCGAAATCGAACTTCGCCGCAAAGAAAATGAACTTGCGGTGAAAGAACAGAATCTCGAACTAGAAATACAGCGAAGGCTAAGCGTTGAGCGGAACCAGTTGCAAGAATTGATACGGAAAAATGTTGAGAACGAATACATTTTGAAAGCTCAGGAAAAGGATATGATGATTGCATCTTTACAGAAACAAATCGAAGAGTTGAATTTGAAAATACAAACTGGCTCGCAACAGCGGCAAGGCGAAGCTCAGGAAATAGTTTTGGAGGAGCAATTGCGAACAAAGTTTCCGCTGGATGGCATAGAGCCTGTTCCGAAGGGCATTCGTGGAGCCGATATTATTCAAGAGGTTCGAAATAAGTTTGGCGAACGTTGCGGCTTGATTCTTTGGGAATCGAAAAGGACATCGTCGTGGAGCAACGAATGGATTACCAAGTTGAAAGCAGACCAAAGGGAACTGGGAGCCGAGTTTTCGGCTATTGTCAGTAGGGTTTTGCCCAAAGAAATAAATTCCATTGGTTTGCTCGACGGAGTTTGGGTTTGCGATTTTGACTCTTTTATTGGTTTGGCAATGGCTTTGCGCGAAAATCTCATCCAGATTCAGGCGCTTAAGAATTCTTTGATGGGGAAAGAAACAAAAATGGAGCAGATTTACAATTATATATGTAGCGAACAATTTGCTCAAAAAGTTAAAGCAATTGTTGAATCGTTTGTATCGATGAAAGCAGATTTGGAAAAGGAGAAAATTGCAATGGAGAAGCATTGGAAAAAGCGAGAAGAAGAGCTCAACAAAATCATCAAAAACACTTCTCGGATTTATGGAGAGTTGGAAGCTTTAGTGGGTAATCAATTGCCTGAAATTTCGTATTTTCAATTACCGGGAAAATAGAAAATGTTTAAATTTATGGAGGTTAAAATGAGTTTTAAACGACTTTTTGTTTTGATACTGATTTCCAGTTTTCTTGCACCGTTTTTTGCCGTTTCGCAATGGGAGCCAATTAGCGGTTTACCTAATGTTCCAATCAAAGATATTTTGACCTACAAGGACAAAGTTTATTTGGCTGCCGAAGGCGTGGGAATTTATGTCTCTTCGGACTATGGAGACAATTGGGACCAATTAAACAACGGGATTACTACAAATAGGGTCTCTTGCATTGCGGTCGTCGATACAGTTCTCCTTGTTGGAACAACCGATACCAATGGCGTTTTTCGTTCGACTGATAAGGGCTATCATTGGAAACGTTCCTCTGATAGTCTTTGGGATAGGAAGGTTGTTATGTTCTCGGTCGATGGCAATATAGTTTATCTGCTCACCGAAGTTGGAACAATCTTTTATTCCACAGATTATGGACAAATCTGGTGGAAAGTTAAAACTGACGAGATTGAGTCTTTGGTAACTTGTATTGCAGCTTCGAATGGGAAATTGCTTGCGGGTACTTCATCTGGCCAGATTTTGCTAACAGAAGACAAAGGAAATACTTGGTTAGATATTGGCACCAAATTAATTTTTTCCCCAATAAATTCTTTACTCTGGGATTCTGAAAATATCTATTGTGGTACCGAAATGGGTTTATTTTTCTCGAGTAATATGGGAAAAGATTGGTTTCAGCGAAATAGTGGCATAAAGAATCCTCGTATTTCATTAATAAGAAAGGTAAATAATGTTTTGGTTGCGGGAACTCGTTCCGTTGGTATTTTCTTTTCTTTGAACCAAGGACAATCTTGGATTGATTTCAACGAAGGAATTCCCGAGATGAGCATAATTTCTCTTGCTAACGACAAATTTTACATTTATGCTGGGACTGAATTTGGTTCCTTCGCTCGCCGACCTTTGAACCAGATGCGTCCACCCGATGTTCAACCCCCCGTTTTAACTTATCCTGCAAACGGAGCTACTGGGATTGACACTTCGATTACATTCTCCTGGGGGGAAGCCAAAGGCTCAATTGCTTATCGTCTCCTCATTGCCACCGATAATTCATTTGCCCAAAATAAAATTGTTTTGGATAAGAGCAATATATTAAATACATATTTCCCTGTTACTATTTTGAGGCCTAATAGGGTGTATTACTGGAAAGTTGCAGCCATCGACTATGAATACAATGAAAAATGGTCAGAGGTCTTTTCGTTTCAAACAAGACTCGACACTGTGGCTCCGACATTGCTTTTCCCCTTTAACGATTTTACTGTTGAAAGTTTCCCGATGCAATTTATTTGGAGTGACTTAGGCATAGTAAAAGACTATAACTTGCAAGTTTCGCGAATAAATGATTTTACCGACCTTGTTATCGATGCTCATACAAAAGATACTTTTTACTTGGCAACCGAAGGTTTCCAGAACTCGCAAAAGTATTACTGGCGTGTAACTGTAGCCTACAACGACGATTTGAGCTTAACTTCCGATATCTTTATGTTCCGAACAGGCATACTTGGTGTCGAAGGTCAAACAGATACTTTTGTTAAATTCATTCAAACAGAATCCCAAGTTCAATTCCTGATAAAAGTTGACAATTATCAAATAGTTGAGCTCGAAGTCCTAAATCTATTTGGCCAGCCAGTGCTTTTTGGTTTCTACGAAGCAACACCAAATGACTATCTGATTTCAATTGATAATAAAAATCTTACTTCGGGGTTTTATTACTTTATTTTGAAAGTAGGAACTCAAACATATTCTTCGCCTTTTGTCATTGTAAAATAGTTGGCTGATTGTTTGAAATTTAAGTGTTGTAGAAAATTTAACCCGAATTATGCATTAGAAATATCCAAAGGGGGAGAAAAATTATCGATATTTTCAAACAATCCCTTAATCCAAGCTCTTCTTTCTGGCTTAACGGA
>RCNO01000035.1 GCA_003731685.1 Bacteroidetes/Chlorobi group bacterium MS-B_bin-24 | reverse complement strand
GCGTAAACTGCGTTGTTCGGGTCGACATTCATATCCAACAACGCAACCGCATTGTTCTTCACAACAGTGTTCTTGGCGCTTTGAATACCAATGCCTGCGACATAACCAGTTGTCAATGTTGATATGTTTTGTATTACAACGGTATTATTAACAATTTGGTCATTGCGAGAGTAATAATTAACTACACGAGGCACTGAAATATCATTTCCGCGTTCAGTTCTAAGATAGATACCAGCACGATGTGCAGTTTGAGCTGTTGTGGAAAGTCCCCAAACAATGTTGTTAAAGACCTTTGTATTTTCTGGGACATCGGGATAGAACACTTGCGGTGGGTTTGTAAATGGATAAGCATTGCGAGCCTGCTCGACTTTGATTCCCCAAGAAGCAACAGCCGAAGAGACACCGCTGATTTCGTTCCCGTCTACTTCGATACCAATGTTGTTGTATCCATTGTAACCGGTACGGCGTTCGCCACCAAGCAAAATTCCGGCAGCATCCCAACCGCTTATACCATTTACATTATAAATCCGATTGTTTTTAACTTTTGTGCCTTCCTCGTGACCAAGGAAGATTCCTGCGCGGAAGACATCGAAAATCTTGTTCTCAGCAATTAAATTGTTCTTGTTGTAATATCTCGCATATGCAGCCTTTCCAGCGTTGAAAAGAGGACCAATACCAAGCGAAACGATACCATAGCCAAAACCGCTGATTTCGTTGCCTTTAATAACATTATTCATATTTGGAATTGTATCGAGGTTGAATGTATTTGCGGTCGGGTCATTCTTGTCTGTTGGAGCTTTGCTACGCAAGACAATACCAGCGCTGTAAGTTTCGTTTCCGGGTCGTAAATCATCTTGGAATTGGAACATTGAGAGAGCTGTATTATAGATTATTAGCGGCAAAGAAACATTGCGAGATAGATTATTGTTGTCGTAGTTCTCAATTATACAATTTTGAATTGTAACATTAGAAGCCCCGTTGCCGAGATAGAAAACTGCACGGAATGGGCTATTTGTGTTCAAAACAAAACGCAAAGATTTTTGCTTGCCACCGTCGAAGATGAAGTAGCCATTGGAGTTTGCATATTTTCGGATAAGGCTTGGAATCACCTCAAGAACGGGAGCATATGAATTAGATGGCGAAGAGCTTTGACCAATAAGAACTCCAATACCTATCCCGCTATTTAGTTTGATTGTAATGCTGGAACGGGAGAGGCTCTTCATTATCGAAGGTTTAAATGTTACAGTATTTTCTTGGCTTATGCCAATAATAGTCGAAGTTAAATCTATANCAGGTAAAGGTGCGTTAACATTTCCGACTTCGTAGTATGAATCGGTTAATTCAAACACAACGGGACCGGTAACTCCTCGACGATACAAATCGTTAATAGCATCCTGAATGGTTAAGTAGTTCCTTGGATTTCCTTGGTAAGTTGTCCCGATTGTATAAGTTCCAGCCATAGCGTGAACTACTTCGAAGAACTTGCAGATGGTGTTGTTATCTTCTACTGGGTCTTCGGGTGCGCTAATTGTTACGCAAATCTTATAGGTTCCTGCGGAAGGTGGAATAAAGTTATCGGGGAAAATTACGCTTGTAATGTTGTTTCTACCGGTTGAAATGTCGGGGACTGTTGTAGTTGAACGGAAGACAGTATCGTATGGAGGTGTCATTTTGACAATGTAAACCGATGCAGGTGCATCAGAAATTACGCTAACGCCATTGTTTTGGAACATTGCACGAACTCGAAGCGGACGCCCAACATAAACGCTATCTTCGGGAGTAATGATTGATTTTGCCTCTGCTTCGATATCGTAAGCAACGTTAAATGTAAAGGTTTCGCCTTGTCGAGGATATCTATTGTTGTAAGTTTCATCATCATAAGGAGGATAGGTTGGAGTTGCAGTAATCACAAGGTTATAATCTCCAACATCTCTTGGCCTGAACAATCGGAAATTAATTTGAACACCATTTCCAGTGGTTAAGCCGGGAGTATTTGGAACCGAGGGCCATCGGACTGTGTCGGTGTAAACTATCTCGCTATTCCGTAAGATAGTTGCTGTTGCAATAAAGGAATCGATTGTGGCGATGCCGATGTTCGTAATTCTTGCTTGAATAGGTATGTTTACCGAGAGTGGATACTTACGGTCTGATTTTGGTTTCGGGGAAACTAAGCTTGTGACAGAAAGGTCATAATCATTTGCAATAACAAAGATTTGGGGTTCAATTTGCTGGACATAATTAAAAGAGGGTAGTTCCATCTGGGCTTCGACCATATATTCGCCACCGGGTATTTGGCTGCGATTAGTCAGCAAGTCGAGTGCCCCGTTGGAGCCAGCAGCAAGACCCTTTGCAGCTGGTATTGGTGCGAAAGCAGGTTGTCCAACTGGTTGGGGCGAGAAGTAAATAAGTTCATCATTCGGGTTCCCAACTTTTGTTCCAGTGTAAATTGTTTTGAATTGAGGATTTCGGCGTGGGTCGGCTGGCAATGGTCCCGAAATTTTATATCTTCCATAAACTTCAGCCTGACCAGAGATTCTGTTGAAATACATTCCGGGCTTCATTGTTCCGCCTGAACCATCATAGATACTCCCCCTTCGCAAAATTGTTCCAGCAGTGGGCCAAACATCGACAAATGATGGAAAAGCGGTTAACGAAATGGTAACTCCTTGGGAGCAGTAACCTGCTATTTGACTGCTAACAATGTAAGAACTTGCATATCTCGGCTCAGGATTTCGGTTGGAAAAGTGGGCTGTGAATGTAGGTCCGGGTTCAATATTTATGTAGCTGGAACCATTAACTCCAGTAAAACCAAGGTGTGGTGCATAATAATAGTAGTCTTGGAAGGGGAAGTTCCCATAGTTCATCGGACCAAACACTATATCAACCCTGTTCGATGTTTCGTAAAGTTTAACTTGAAAATTCATATTAGCGCTATATCCGTAATAAAAGTCCACACCCAACCATTGAAATACGACTACACGATTAGGAGCTACGCCTTGTATTTCGTACCCCATTCCACTGTAAACGTAAAGGTCTCGTTTCATAACTTGGACCGAAGCATAGGTGTAGGTCAAATAATAGTTGGTTAAGTTGTAGTAGCCATAGTAGGGATAGAAACTTATGTGGCCATTAGAGCTCATATACACATAAGTATTGTAGTAATTGTCGAATTTGAATTGGAAAGGCAGAGAAACGTAATAGGATGCATCGTCAACGACATAAGCGAGAACAGTCCACCCGGTGGACTGATTCCAAGTGCCTTGCGAGACGGAAAAGGTCATATCTGTGAGCGCTTGGGCGTGGGCTTCAATTGTCCACCCCAATAAAATTGCTGCTACCAGCAAAATCGACTTTTTTAGAATGCTTTTCATAAAAAACTCCTTTTTGTTAAACAACTATGAAGATAANTACTCAAAATTACATACTACTTTTTGAAAATATGTGATATTTTGCCCAATTTTTTTGGAGAAATAACAAATATTATCAAAAATTTCTTTCAAAAGTGTGTAAAAATTTCCACAGCGTCAAAGAACATTTACAATTTTATTCCACAACTTCAATTCGCACTTTTGCAATGCCCTTGTTATAAAAACCAAGCTTTTGGCTTGCCATCTTGCTCAAATCAATAATACGATTGGGAACAAAAGGACCACGGTCGTTGATTTTCACCAAGATTGATTTTCCATTTTCGAGATTAGTAACTTTCACTATTGTTCCAAATGGTAGCCAGCGGTGTGCGGCTGTTAGCTCCGTTTGAGTAAAAATTTCGCCACTTGCAGTCTCTTTCCCTTCGAATGCATCGGAATAGTACGAAGCAAAACCTTCTTCGGTGTAGTTCTGTATATTCTTATTTTCATTACTTTTTGAGTTCTGGTTGAAATGAACCACCGAAACACACCCCGAAAGCGAAAAAACTAAAAGCACATACACAAACTTAAAGGAGCGAGTTTGCATTTTTCCGACGGAGGAAATTAACAATTTCAGGAACTTTTTCCGAATCGCCGCGCTTGCAAATCAAAATTGCTCGATGGGTATCGATTACCAACAAATCGCGGATTCCAACCGCTGCAATTAATTTCTCGTCGGTTTGAATGAAGCAATTTTGCACATCAATAGCAATTACATCGCCAACAAGATGATTGTTGTCTGCATCCTTCAGAGATAGGCGGTAAATCTCGTCCCAAGTTCCAACATCACTCCAAGAGAAAGAAGATTCAAGGACATACACATTGCCCGAGCGTTCCATAATCCCTGTATCGAATGATTCCGACTGGATTAAGCGGAAAGTGTCGAGCAAAGCCTGGTCGAATTGTGGTCGACCAACGAAACGCTTCAAAATGTTAAAGTAGTTGTATAATTCTGGGGAACAGTTGTAAAGAGCATTCCAAAAGGTGGAGACTTTCAGAATGAAAATGCCAGTGTTCCAAAGGAATTCCCCAGTGGATAAGAATTTCTTTGCCAATTCGTAGTCGGGCTTTTCTGCAAATGCTTTGGAGTATCGTATTCCTTTATCGTAAAATTCTCCTAAACCTTCGCGAAGGCTGTCGACTTGGATATATCCATAGTTTGTTTCGGGTCGGGTTGGGGTTACACCAATTGCAACGATTGCATCGCGGGTCGAAGCAAACTCCATAGNAATCTCGACGCTCGATTGAAATTCGCCGATGTTTGTGATATGATGGTCCGAGGGGAAAACCACACAAACGCTGTCGGGTTCCAACTCCTGCGATAATTGAGTCATAGCAAGCGAAACGCAAGGCAAAGTATGGCGAGGGAATGGCTCCACGATTATGTTTTTCCTTGGGAGCTCTGGTATTTGCTCTTGAACTAATTTTACGAAATCTTGTGTTGTTGCAACATAAATGTCACTGATTGGGAAAATTGAGAGGATTCTATCGATTGTGTTTTGCAGAAGAGTACCATTTCCAACGAAGTGGAGAAACTGTTTGGGTTTGTCTTGTCGGCTTCTGGGCCAAAGCGAAGGGCTTTGACCACCAGCCATAACAATCGCAATTTTCTTTTTGGGCATATTAAACTCCTCTTGTTTCTGGTCCCCAGATGTATTTATGAATTTGCAGATTCAAACGCACAGGCAGAGCATCCTTCAAAATCCATTCCGAAAGATATTTCGGTTCCAATTTTCCCCAAACAGGCGAAAAAAGTATAGTTCCGACTTTTTTGTTCAAATCATATTCTTTAATCTTTGCCTTTGCCCATTCGTAGTCGTTTCGGTCTAAGATTACAAACTTGATTTCATCTTTTTGTTCCAATGCCTCCAAGTTCCTGTAGTTGTTGAACTTTTCCATACCCGAGCCAGGACATTTCAAGTCCATAACCTTAACAACCCTGCGGTCTACTTCCGCTATGTCCAAATGTCCATTCGTTTCCAACACGACTGTATAATCTTTATCGCATAAAAAGGACATAAACGGCAAAATAGCCTTCTGGTTCAACGGCTCGCCACCAGTAATAGTAACAAATTTTATACCAGAAGAGTAGATTTTATTAAGCAAATCCTCGCCCGATAGCATTGTTGCTCTTTCTTTTAAATCCAAAGCATAGGGTGTATCGCACCATTTGCACCGCAGTTCACATCCCTGAAGCCTGATGAAAACGCTTGGAAAGCCAGCGCGACTTCCCTCGCCTTGGATTGATGTAAAGACTTCGGAAACATTAAATTTTAACTTCATTAAAGTTTCGTAGGCTCCCATAGCTAACCATTCATTAGTTCTAAAAATGATACAGTTTCGATATGATAAGTTTGTGGAAACATATCAACTGGTTGAATTTCTTTAACCTTGTAAAAATTCTTGAGTTCGAACAAATCTCTTGCCAAAGTTGCTGGATTACAACTAACATAGACGATTCTTTGAGGAAGTATATTAAGCAAAGCCTTCAACAAATTTTTATGTAAACCAGTGCGAGGCGGGTCAATCACAACTGTTCCGGGTTTTTCGAGTTTGAGCAGTTCTTTTGTTATATCTTTCGAATGTAAATCCTTTGCATAAAAGACAACATTATCGATTTGGTTTAATTCAGCGTTAAGCCTTGCATCTTCAACTGCTTCGGAATTTGATTCAATTCCAAAAACGAATTTACTTTCGCGGGCGAGCGGAAGCGAAAAGGTTCCGGCGCCCGAATACAAGTCCCAAATGATTTGGTCCTTTGGTTCAGATAATTCAATCACTTTTTTGACCAAATTTTCAGCCTGTAATGGATTGACTTGGAAGAAGGAAAACGGCGAGATTCTGTATCGAACGCCATTCAGGTTCTCGTAAAGGAAGCCAGTTCCTTTGATTATTCTTACTGCTCCTGTTNCGGTGGGCGAAAAAGAATCGTTAATTGTGTGCAAAATGTGGTTTGCAAGATTGTTATTTGGGAAATCATTTGCATACCACTCGATAAAAAACATTTCGTTGGGGTGCTGTGGGGTCGTTGTAATAAGATTTATCAATGTCTCATTTGAGCTAAATGAATATCTTATGATAAGATTACGCAAAAAGCCCGTATGTTTGCGAAGATTGTAGGCTGGCAAAGTTAGTTCTTTGGCTTTTTGGCGGATAATGTTTAATATTAAGTTCCCATTTTCGAGCAAAAGTAAGCAGTTCTGAATATCAACAATTTTATCGAAACGTTCGGGAATATGGAAGCCAAGCACAAGGTTTTCGTTCGATACGGCATTAGGGTTTGTGTTCGCATCTAGGGGATTAGTAAAATTGCTACCGAAGCTAAAATCTACTTTGTTGCGGTAACGGAACTCCAATGGCGAAGGAATTGTTTTTTTTAAATTTATTTCGTCGAGTTTGCCAATTTTTTGCAGAGCCTCGCTAACTATCTTTTCTTTCCATTCTAACTGAACTTGATAGGGTAAGTTCTGGAAGGAGCAACCGCCGCAAACACCAAAATGCAAACACTGGGCAGAAATTCTATTGGGCGAAGGCTCGAGGATTTTGATTAGCTTTGCCTCTGCGTAATCTTTTTTGTTCTTTGTAAGCTGGATTTCAACAAGGTCGCCGGGAACTGCATTTCGCACAAAGACAACTTTGCCATCGATTCGGGCTATGCCCTTGCCTTCGAATGCAAGAGATTCAATCCGGACTTGAAATATTTTTTCGTTCTTCATTTTTAATTTAAATAAAAAAAGGCTGTGCCAATTGCTGGACAGCCCAGATTGTCAAATAGCAAAAAATTTAATTCTCTGCTTCGGGTTCTTCTTGTTCCGATTCTTCGACTTCCTGTTCTTCGTCGCTAATAACCCAAACTTTTATGGTTGCGGAAATGTCTTGGAATAGTTTGATTTTAACATCAAAAACTCCAAGAGACTTTATTGGTTCGTCCAACAAAATTTGGCGTTTGTCAATATCTATGTTATGTTCGTTCTTCAGATATTCAGAAATAATAATAGGTTTAACAGAGCCGTACAATTTGCCTTCTTCGCCAACTTTCATTGGAATAGTTAATTGGATTTGGCGAAGTTGTTGAGCAAACTCTTCGGCACGCGCTCGGTCTTGTTCAATCCTTTTCATCATTCTCTTCTTTTCGATTTCAATTGCTCGGATTGCACCTTCGGTTGCGTAATATGCATAACCTCGTGGAATAAGATAATTCCGAGCATAACCATCCTTAACATTGACAATGTCTCCGACTTTTCCAAGCTTTTCCAGGTCTTTCCTTAATATTACTTTCATTGTCCAACTCCTTTAAGAAAACACAATTAATTTTCAGAATTATCTTGATTAGACGAAACAGCTGCTTCGGCTGGTTCGGTTTGGGTAACAGGAGCTTTCGCCTCTACTTTGGGTTCTGATTCGGCAGTCGCAGTGGTTTCCTGTGGTGCGATTTCGGTGGCTTTGCCTTCGGCTATTGCTTTCAAACGATATTCACGAAGTTTTTTCGGCAGTGCAAGGGTCAGGTGGCGAAGAATAGTATCTTCTAAAACCAGAAATCGCTCGAAAATCGGGATAATACTTGGGGAGGCTTCGTAAATGAAGTGCACATAGTATCCATTATATTTTTTGTTGATTGGGTAAGCAAGGCGACGACGCCCCCATTTGTTGACCTGAATGATATCGGCTCCAAGATTTTCGATATAATTTGTTACCCGCGTAATAATTGCCTCGATGTCGGGGTCTTCGAGCGCAGCATTGATAATAAATGTTGTTTCGTAAATCTTTCGTATACTCATATTTGCACCAATTCTAAAACAAATTATTTAAAATCAAAAAAATAAAGAGAAGCAAAATTACGAATAATATTTTTTTTAAACAAAAAAATTTATTGTGTTAAGTTGCTATAATCCCAAGCGAAATGCTTTCCCTTACTCCTGTAACATTTGGAATATTCGATGCAATCCCTCCCATTCTCAAATAACCGAGGAAAGCAAATGCAAAGGATTCCTTTGCTTCTGGTGGCTCGAAGATTTTAAACTCGAAGGAAGAGTTTTGTTGAATATATTCTTTTAGTAGTTGGAGTAGAAACAAGTTTCTTGCTCCACCACCAGAAACAATAATATTGGCATTTGGGTTTGCAAATCGTTTGATATTTTCTGCAATCGACCAAGCTGTGAAATGGGTCAAAGTTGTTACAATGTCGACATCTTCTATTGAGTTTTCGTTACAGAATTTAATTATTTGTCTTAATTCTTTTTCGCTAAACTCTTCGCGACCGGTAGATTTGGGCGGGGCTTTCGCAACGAAAGGATTTGATTTTAATTTTTCCAAAAGAATTTTGTTAAGTTTCCCTTTTTTGGCTGTTTCGCCGTCTTTGTCGTAGTTTCGACCGAAAAGTATTCTCATAGCTCCATCAATCCAAGTGTTTCCGGGACCAGTGTCGAAGGCTACAACGTCGGAAAGTTTGCCGTCTTTGGGCAAATATGTAATGTTAGCAATTCCGCCAATGTTAATCGTAATAACGTCGCATTTGCGTGAGAACAAGAAATTGTAATCGAAAATTGGGACGAGAGGTGCACCTTCGCCACCGACTGCGACATCTTTCGAGCGAAAGTCGCCAACAACGGGGACTTTCAGTAATTGAGTTAAAGCCGAAAGAGAAACCAGCTGCAAAGTGAAGCCATTTTTGCCTAAGTTGTTGGATTTTGGTTGATGCCAAACTGTTTGGCCATGAACAGCAACAGCGTCGAGTTTTTTCAACGGGAACTTTGCTTTTCTTAAAAAGCTTCGGACACATTTGGCAAAAAAGTAGGCTAAGTCGAAGTTTAATTTTGCAATTTCGCGTGTCCGGGCTTCGTTTTTGATGGCAAGTTCAATGAGTTTTTTTAAACTTGCTTGAAATTCGAAAGATTGAAATTCCACGAGTTCGGCGGTAAATTCCTGCAACTTCGAGCCGCTGAACTTGCCCAAAGAAATATCGACACCGTCGGCAGAAGTTCCCGTCATTATCCCAATTAGGTAGCGAAAATCCGAAAACCATTCTTTGCTGTTAACTTTCAATCTAAACTCACAATTGTTTAAAACTAACCATTGTTTATTATTCAGCACCAATTTAAAAAAATTCAACAAAAAAATTTTGTTGAACAAGAAAAACGAAAATTTTTAATCATTTGAAAATAAAGGGTTTAGTCGATTTAATTGTTTTTTTTGATGGGCTGGCATATTTGTTGAAAAAATACCTTTGAACAAAAAAAATTGAATGATGGAAAAAGAAAATGTTATGTCGAAAGAAGAGCGATTATTTTTAATCGAAGCCTTGAAAAGGTTGGTTATGGAAAGGAAACCGATTTACGAAGGCTATCAAAAATTTATTCAAAGAGAAAACGAGATGAAAAAATTTATAGAAACCAAGGATGGAAGTTATTTCAAGGAGGAAAAGTGATTAAAGATATTTTTACTGCAGCACTCGGGATGATTACTCAACAAATGAAGCTCGAAGTTGCAGCGAACAATCTTTCGAATGCCAATACTATTGGATATAAAAAGGACAGAGTTTTCGAGCAAGATTTAATCCAAGCGAAATTGAATCTTTTGAATGAGGAAGGAATAGTCGAAACAAAGGACTTACCTGTTGCCACTTATACAGACTTTGCCTTTGGAGCATTCGAGCAGACCAATAACCCTTTGGATTTAGCAATCGAGAACAAAAATGCCTTTTTCCTTGTAGAAGATGAAGAGGGAAATCAGTTTTTGACGCGAGCGGGAAACTTTACTTTGAGCAGGGATGGCTCCATTTCAGCCAAGGATGGCAAAGTTTTGATTGGCGATACTGGTAGGTTGAATCTTTTGCGGGAATTTACTGTGGAAAATGCCTCGATTCAAAATACAATCGCTTCGAATATTAAAGTAACAGAGCGGGGCGAGGTGTATTTGAATGAGGCATTGATTGGAAGGATTCAACTCGTTGAGGTGGATAACCCCGAAACTCTCGAAAAGGTCTCGGGGATATATTTTAAACCAAGAACAGAAACGCGGCAACGTTTCCTTTCGTTCGAAGAAACTGTGATTCGACAAGGATGGATTGAGAACTCTAATGTCGACCCAATAGGCGAGATGGTTAGCCTGATAGATTTACAAAGGATGTTCGATATTGGTGCCAAAATTATTCAAGTTAATGATAATACTTTGGACCAAAGTATCCGTCTTGGCCGCTTTGTTTGATTTTAAAAGGAGGTTAGAATGGATAAAACATTGAGAACTGCTGCTACGGGACTTTCCGCCCAACAGCGGTATGTTGAAATAATTGCCAATAACATTGCGAATGTGAATACATACGCATTTAAGAAAGTTCGACCGGAATTTCAAGACTTGCTTTACGAGACAATCAAGCCTATGGGAAATGTCCAAAGGACTGGAACGGAGCCTCCAAACGAAGTTCAAATTGGTTCGGGTACTGAACTTGTTGCGGCAACAAAAATATTTTCCCAAGGCGATATAGTCGAAACCGGAAATCCTTTGGATATGGCTATTAATGGAGACGGCTTCTTTGTAGTTATTCGACCTGACAATACGTATGCTTTTACAAGGGATGGCTCTTTTCACATCGACCGAAATGGTGAAATAGTTACTTCGCAAGGGTACAGATTGGAACCGAATATCGTAATACCGCAGGATGCTGTTGGCGTTGATGTCAGCCGGGATGGTTTCGTAAAAGCAATTTTCGAAAACGGGGAGGAGCAAATTCTGGGTCAAATCCTTTTGGCTCGATTCATTAATCCAGCAGGATTGCGTGCGATAGGGGAAAACACATTTGTCGAAACACCTGCCTCGGGACCAATGATTCTTGAACAACCGGGCTACAACAATACAGGGGAGATAATTCAAAGACATCTGGAAACTTCGAATGTTGACATTGTCGAGGAAATGGTAAATATGATAATGGCTCAACGTGCATATGAATTGAATGCTAAATCTGTTCAAACTGCCGATAACATTATGAATACTGCAGTAAACTTGAAGCGGTAAAATGAAAAAATTTGCTGAAATTTTTCTTGTTTTTGCTTTGTTTGCTTTGAAAGCTTTTGCTCAAACTAATTTTTCGGGTGAGCAAATTAGAGAACAACTTCTTGCTGAGCTACGCGGCAAAGTTGGAAACGAAGCTGAAATTTTTTTGCCGAAAGTAATAGAAAATTTTTACTTCCCGCAATCAAATGTCGAAATGCGATTCGATTTTGGCGAGCAAAATCTTGTTGGAAATGTTTTCGTTGGTGTTGAATTTCGAAAAAATGATGCACTGCTTCGTAGAGTGGAACTTCCTGTTCGGATTAAATATTTTCTGAAAGTTCTTGTTGCACAAAGAACAATAAACCGTGGCGAAACAATTACGGAGGAAAATGCCCGATTGGAAACTCGCGAAGTCGCTTCGAATATTAATTTGTCGTCGATTGTTGGGACAGATGCTTTTGGGAAAATTGCCAAGCATTATCTTGTAAAAGGAACGATAATTACTGCGGATAATCTCCAAGATGGGATTGCCATCCGAAGAGGCGACAAAGTTCAAGTTGTTGTTTTAAGCGGTGCAATTAAGATTGTTACAACTGGAGTTGCTTTGGACGATGCAAACGCAGGCGAAACCGTCCGGGTTCGTCGAGATAAAACAAATATCGTGCTTTCTGGTATTGCTTCTGCCGATGGTTATGTTGTGATTACAAAATGAGGAGGTTGAAATGAAATTTTACAGAATCTTGGTGTTTATGTTGCTGACAAATTTCAGTATTTGTTTTGCTCAGTTTAATCAAAATACATCTCGTTCGCTGTTTTCGGATGTTAAGGCATACAAAGTTGGCGACGCAATTACAATTTTGATTATGGAGGAGACCCAAGCCGATAATTCAGCTGCAACGAAGGACTCGAGGTCGACTTCGTTGGGGGGCTCGGTTGATGCTAACGCAAACAACAATAGATTCAATGCGGGCGGAGACCTTTCCACTTCGACAGGGTTCGCGGGTAGCGGGCAAACAACCCGGCGAGAGAATATTCGTTCTCGAATCAGTGCTCGAGTCACAAAAGTCGACGAGGTGGGCAACTTGTATATCGAAGGAAAAAGAACAACCAAAATTAATGGCGAAACCCAAACGATAATGATTAGCGGGAAAATTCGACCTGTGGATATTCTGCCTAATAACAATGTTTACTCCTACAACATACTCGACCTTTCGCTGACAATTGAAGGCGATGGCAGTGTAAGTAAAATTCAAGAACCCGGACTTATAACTAAGTTTTTGAGAATATTATTCTGATGCTATGAAAAGAAGCATTTTTTTGCTTGGAATTGTTTGTCTTTCTTTAATGATTACCTCGGCAAGAATCAAGGATATTGCAAAAATCGAGGGGCAAACAGTTGTCCAGGCGATTGGCTATGGTTTGGTTACGGGCTTAAATAATACCGGCGATAACCAACTTTCGACCCATACAGTGCAATCGGTAATAAATATGCTAAAAAGATTTGGATTGACAGTTCCCCAAACCAATCCGAGAATTCGCAATGTTGCTGCTGTTATGGTTACCGCTACAATACCAACATTTTATAAAAAAGGAAGCAAAATTGATGTCGTTGTCTCCTCGATTGGAGATGCAACTTCCTTGCAAGGCGGAGTGCTTTTGATGACCCCTCTTTCTCTGCCCGACGGAACCATTGTGGGATTTGCCCAAGGACCACTAACTCTTGGTGGGTATGAGTTTTCGGCTTTGGGTTCAAAAGTTGTAAAAAACTTTGTTACCAGTGGAAGGGTTCCCAATGGCCTTGTGTTAGAAAAAGACATCGATAACAAATTTATGGACAATCAGCAGATTCGAGTGATATTGAATGAGCCCGATTTTACCACAGCAGTGCGAGTTGCAGATGCAATTAATCGGTTGCCTCGGCTTGCCAATTCGGCTGTTGCTCTTGATGCCGGGACTGTTCAAATTACTTTGCCTACGGGAATTAATCAGAACGAGACGATGGCTTTGATTTCCCAAATTGAGCTTGCCATTGTCGACAAAGATGTTCCGGCTCGTGTTGTAATTAACGAAAGGACAGGAACTATTGTTGTTGGTGGCAATGTTCAAATCAATCCTGTTGTGATAGCACATAGTGGATTGGAAATAATGATTCAAAAAGAGGTGGTGTTCCCACCCCAACCAATGATTGCCTTGTATTTGAATCGTGGCTACACATTGGATTCCATAATGAAAATCATTGTGTCGGAGCAGAAATCTCCCGCAGTTGCAATTGATTTGAGGGCGCCAACGGTGCAGGATATTGCCAATGCTTTGAATTTGCTGAATGTTACCCCGAGAGATTTAATCTCTATCTTTCAGGCGCTTAAAGAAAGCGGGGCACTTTCGGCAGAACTTATTATTCAGTGAATTGTTTTTTTATAAACAGAAGTATAATATTCGACAATGAATGAACTCGGGAAAGTAGTCGATAAAGAAATTTTATCCAGAAGCCTTGAAAGCAAGGCTTTGGAAAACATTAAAAAAATTGAAAGTAAAAAATTGTCTGACGCAGAGAAGAAGAAAATCGAGGCGACTTCACGAGATTTTGAGTCATTTTTTACCTATATGATATTCAAAGGCTTACGAAAGGCAATGCTATCTGATGTCGAAAACGAAGAGGAATCGAACGATTTCGGTGGCGATATTTTCAACGACTTAGCGTTGATGGAGCTATCGCGTCAGTTGTCCCGCTCAGGTTCTGGTATAGGAATTGCAGAGAAAATTTATTTGCACCTAACTGGCGAAAGATTAAATATGTTACCGAAAGAAATTATTATTCCGGAAAAGAATAAGATAAAGTCGAAAGAAGCGGAGTTATCGAAGCCAGCAAATTTGAGCGACAATAAACCAACGAAGTTAGTTAAGGGAGTTTCGAAACAAGTGGCACAAAAAATAAAGGAATTGGAAGATATCATCGAACAAACAGCGAACAAATACCAAATCCCCAAGGCTTTAATTCAGTCGGTGATAGCGGTGGAATCGGGAGGCAACAGTTACGCTGTTTCGCCAAAAGGAGCCAAAGGGCTGATGCAGTTAATCGACAGCACTGCAAAATACGTTGGCGTCCGTAATGTGTTCGACCCAAAAGAGAACATCGAAGGTGGGGCAAAATACCTTCGGGAAATGCTCGAAACTTTCGACGGGAACATAGAACTTGCACTTGCAGCTTACAATGCTGGTCCGGGTAATGTATTGAAATACAATGGGGTTCCGCCATTTTCGGAAACCCGAAACTACATCAATCGAGTGAAAAGGTATCTCTCGATTTTTTCAAGCAATCTTATAGGTGAACAATGAATAAGTTTACTGAGTTACTTCAAAAGGAATATGAGTTGCTCAAGCAAATGTTAACACTTGCAGAAGAGCAACAAACAGCATTAATCCGATACGACATCGGTGCAATTGAAAGAACAACATTAAAACTTAACGAAGTAACAAGGGAAATGAAACAATGCGAAGACGAAAGGATAAATTTTTTGATTAAAGAGTTGAAACTCAACAGACGGGAAGCTCTGACTGCCAAGTTGACGGATATTAGCAAAAAGATTGATATTCCTGCGACTTTGCTTGAAAAGCGGGAGGAAATTGCCAACGCAATCGAGCGTTTGGCAAATGTTTCTTCTTTGAACAGGCTATTGATTAATCGTGCGTTAATTTCAATTAATGAGATACTTTCGACACTTTCAAATCCACAAAACTCTGTATGTAATGTTAGAATTTAAGGAGGGGTTATGAATATACAAACAAACAGGACAAACGAAACTATCAAAAAGAAGGTGGAATCATTCCTTGGTTCCATCGATAATTTGACAAATCATCTGAATGGCGATATTTTTAACTTTAAAAATGCTTTGAAGGATTGTGTGCAGGACATTCCAAACATTTTGGAATTTTCTTTTAACACTGGGCATTTACTTGAACGGAAGAAGAATATTGCTATAGCGAAAGCATCGCTTGAACAATGCAAAACTTATCTTTCAATGCTAAAAAGTATGAGAATTGTCTCGACCAACGACTTAATTGCACAGGTGGAAGAGATAAATCGCTTGTTAGAAAGTAACCAATCGTAAAGGGAAGGAAGATGGGAGTTTCGCCCTCGCTCGAAATTGCAAAGCGGGCATTGATTGCCCAACGATTAGGCTTGGACGCTACAAGCGGGAACATTGCCAATGTCAATACTCCGGGCTACTCCCGTCGTGTTCCGAATTTCACCGAAGGGGAACCTTTGCCTTCCCGTAATGGCTTCATCGGGAATGGCGTTTTGGTTAGCAAATTGCGTACATTTCGGGAGGAATTTTTTGACCGCCAAATTCGCCGTAGCCTATCGAATTTAAGCACATTGGAATCTGATGATTCAATAATACACAGGATAGGTGTAATCTTTGGCGAGCCGGGCGAGAACTCGCTCAACAGCATCCTAAGCGATTTTTTCAACTCCTTCGAGGATTTATCATATAAGCCAACAGATGTTTCTTTGCGTCATAGAACAATAACGCTTGCCCAAACTCTTGTAAGTCGGTTCAAAGAAATTGCAAATCAGTTGAGTGAAACACGCCAGCAAGTTCTTACCGATATGAACGACGCAATCAAACAAGCAAATACCCTTATAAAGGAAATTGCCGACTTGAACTATAAAATTGCTTCCTTGAATAACAAGACCGAAGGTGAAAATCAAACTTTGGTTGACCAAAGAGCGACGAAAATCGAAGAGCTTAGCAAATTAATCGATGTTAATGTTACACAAGGAGATTTTGGAACTGTAAATATTTTTTCGAATGGCATAAATTTAGTTACTGGCTCAAATTATAATCAATTAAAACTTAAAGAAACAATTGATGGAGTCACAGGGGAAAGAAATGTCTCGATTTTGAAAATCGACCCGAGTGGTAGGGAGCTTGCAACTATCAACCTTCAGAATGGAAAACTGCATAGTTTAATGTCGCACTACAACATTACATTAGATGACAAAGATTCTTCGGGCAAATTTTCGGTGGCAAAATCTTTGGAGGATTTTTTTACGACTTTCGTTAACAAAATAAATTCTCTTACCCAAAATGGTTATGGTTTGGACGATACTACCGCACCACCTCCAGGTAGGNAGTTTTTCACTTATACTGGTTCGCTTTCGATTCTGACGACGGANGTAAACAGCGAGCTAATTGCTGACCCACGAAAACTTCCTATTTCGGCTTATCCGGGGGAAGTGGGTGATTCTTCGGTAGCAAAGCAAATATCTTCACTTGCTTCGGATTCATCTTTTCTGTTGAATCAAACACCCGACGAATATATCACAAACTTGATAGGGAATCTTGGAGAACTCGGTTCCCAGATTTCTTCTTTATATTCTATTTCCAAAACAGCAAACGACCAGCTTTTGAATCAAAGGGAATCGTTGATTGGTGTTAATCTTGACGAAGAAGCAATTAATCTTGTGAAATACCAGAAGGCATTTGAAGCTGCCAGTAGAGTGGTTTCGACAACGAACGACCTTTTGGCTACTCTTGTCAATTTAGGACGATAGGATTATGAGAGTTACTCAATTTTCAAAATATACGCCATATCTTTCTAATCTCGAAGAAATTCAAAGCAGAAAGTATTTGAATGAACTTCGAGTTTCAACGGGTAAGCAAATTGTGGATATTTCCGAAACGCCCGATTTGCTAGTTCAAAAGAAAAGGTTCGAAAATCAAATTAATCTACATCAGCAGTATAAAAAGAATATAGAATATGCCATAAATTTTGTTCAACATACAACTGATACACTCGAAACTTTAGCAAACAATGTGCAGAAAATCAGAGAAATAGCAATTTCTGCAACTCAAATTGGGGCATCGCAAGATGTTTCGACACTCGGAAAGCAAATTCGAGGATTACTCGATGATATTATCAACAATCTTAATAGCAATTTCGATGGTCAATTTATCTTTGCAGGGAATTTGTTGACCCCCGACGCAATTGCCCAGCCTCCCGGTTCAAATAATAATCTACCATTCGAAATTATTCAAGAGACTCCTTCAACGGACAATCCTTCGGGGTTGAAAGTCATTTTTAAAGGGAATACCAAAAAACTTGTAGTGAACACAGGAAAATTTACCAGCGAGGCTTTGAACACAACAGCCGATGAATTATTCAGCGATACACTACTTTCTGATTTGAACAAAGTCGTCGACCTTTATAACTTGTTGGTATATAATAAAGATGGCACATTGCGAAAGGATACCGATTTGTTTAATACAGATGATTTGAGTAAATTGAATAATTATCAGAAAGAAATCTGGCAAATGTATGACAGATTGAATCGGGCTAATGCCCGAAATGGGGCTTTGATAAATCGATTGGAAGCACAAAAAGACCAAACTGCTTCTTTGTTAACAGCATTCGAGGGTTATCGTTCGAAAGTTGCCGATACCGACTTTGCATTGGCAACAATTCAGTTGACAAAAGACCAGTCCACTTTGCAATTTGCATTGCAAGTTGGTGCAAGACTGACACAAGCAACACTTTTTGACTTTTTAAGATAAAGATGCGATGCGATTTTCGAGTGGTATCGCCCTGCTAATTGGTTTTATTGCGATTTTTGGTGCTTTCGTATGGGAAAGCGGTTCTTTGGAAAGCATCTTTCTCGGTCCAGCCCTTTTGATTGTGGTTGGTGGTACCCTTGCCGCTGGGCTTGCAGGAACTTCCGTCGAAGTTATGGCGCGTCTCCCAAAATTAATTTGGATTGCTCTCTATCCCAAAACATACAACAAGATTGAAATTATTGAACAGATGGTTGAATTTTCGGTTTTCACCCGAAAAGAAGGTATACTTGCTTTGGAAAGGCGTTTGGACGAGGTAAAGCATCCTTATATGCGTCGTCTTTTCCTGCTTTTAATTGATGGAACCGACCCACAGACGCTTCAAAAAATGGCTGAAACGGAAGTTAGCTTTATGACCGAACGCCACAATATCAATATTATGCTTTTCCAAAAGCTTGGAGGTTATAGCCCGACGATGGGAATCATTGGAACAGTGATGGGATTGATTGCAACGCTTGCAGCAGCTGGCAGCGACCCAACAGTTTTGATTCAGCATATTGCCACAGCATTTATTGCAACAATGTGGGGAATTATTCTTGCCAACCTTCTTTGGTTGCCAATTGGCGATAAACTTCGAGTTCTTCATCTCGAAGAAGTTGAACTTATGCAAATGATTTTAGAAGGAACCCTTGCCATTCAACTTGGCGAAATTCCTTCGGTTGTTCGTTCAAAACTTTTGGCTTCTTTGCCTATTTCCGAACAAGAGAAATATTTGGAAGAACATAGCGGTTTTTAATCCAAAGGCATCAGAACGGAGCGGAAAGATTCAACGAATAGCCCCACCGACCAAACAAATGCTTGCTTGTATTGTAACGAACTTCAAAACCCCAATAGGCTAAATTTGTGATGAATAATGGAATCCGTCCTAAACCTAACCCGAATTCAGTGTATAAATTATTTGTTGGTTTGTAAACGATTGGCAAAGTTGCTTGGTTAAAGTATTTTCCCATTGCTCCAGAAATTAAAATTTCGACGCCACGATTGTTCCACAAAGGCAAACCAATCGCTCGCCAGAATAAATCGGAAAAGTTGTATTGAAAATGAATCGCAAAAAACTTATTTCCACCAAAAACACCTGTTGGTGCAGTGTAAAAGTTCCCTAAACCATAAAAATTAGGCATCCGAAAAGAATACTGGATTGGAGTCTCTGCGGCTGCATATCCTCCTTCGAATAGAATACTCAACGACATTGGGTCGTAACCAGTGTAAACAGTTGGTATCTTGATTAGAAGGGCGGGATAGAACACACCAAAGTTTTGTGTTTTATCTCGAATTCCCACATCAACACGGAAGGAAAATCGGTAGCCAATTTTGTCTTCGTTTGCCGAAGGCATCAAACCTGTTTGTAAATTGCCAAAGGTCAAATCCATTTCGAGAATATCAAAAGTCCCTTCGGTGATTTTGGGATTTTCTCGCCACGCAGAGTTCGAGAACAAACTTCCAGTCGAAATTTGTTTCAGGGAAGATTGAGTTGAATGTTCATAGGCTATTTTAAAATCGATGAAGTCAAAAATTCTATTTTCACTTAATTGGTATTCCAAACGCCATACTTTGCGATGGTAGTAATCGTAGTAATCCCAGTGGAAAAGGTAGGCGAAAAGCGTATTCAAAAAGATTGGCATTTTATCGTCCATCGTCGAAGGTGTTACATCCGAAAAAATGGAGAAAGTAATTTTCGATTGTGGCTTGGGTGAATATTTAAAATCGATGGAATGATAAAATTTTTTCTGACCAAATGAATACGATGGCGAGAACACAAGGCTGAAAGATTTATATTTGACATAAGGAGAGATACCAAGACTATAGCCAGTGACCCTGTTGAAGCCCGTCCCAATTCGGTCGATTGCGGGGTCTATTCCCCAAGTAAAACTTTTTTCAGCCTTCTTTTGAAGTGTATCTACTGTTTTAGAAATGGAATCGATTTTTTTGTAGATGGATTTTTCGTAGTCGGAAGTTTCCACCAAGTTGTTTTGCGACCAGAATTCTTCCTTCGTAGAATCTGCTTGTGGGTTGACCGCAATTTTTTGTTTTTCCGATTTGGCAACTATGCTATCGGGCAAAGGTTGGTTAATAATTGCATCTGTAACAATGCTCACGGCACGGAAATTCAATGCCAAATCCAGAAAGCCTTTTAATATCTCAACTTTGATTTTCCCCGTAAGTTCCAAATAGGAAGGTTGCCGGATGTTTTCGTTCAAAGCAGTGAATTTTTGCGTATATTTCAGGCTGTCGAACATATCAATGAATGAAAATCGGCTTGGTGTTAATTCCAATTCGAGCAGATTGTAACTTTTCTCCAAAATTTTTATCACTCCTTCGAATGCTGGATAAACTTCGGTTTTGGGCGTAACACGAATTATATACACATAAAGTTCGCCAAAGTTTTCTCTGCCCAATAGTTCATAACGGTAGTAATCGAAACAATTTTTGGCAAGAGGTGTAACAAATTCCGTAGAAAGGACTTTCACTTTCTCGTCGTAAAAACTTAAAAATTCATTAAACACAAGGATATTTGCTTCTTTCGGGAAATTTGCAGTCTGCCGACGCTCGGTGATTTCGGAATATTTTATATCCTTTGTGTAATCGATGAAAACATTGGAGAAAGTTTCGGCAATGACATTTTTAAAAAATTCCTTCAAGAGGCTATCTTGCTTCTTTTCTGCTTCAGATTTCTTTTCGATTTGAATTCGAAGAGCATTCTTTTCTGGTGCGTCGAGAATTCCCCCGCCAAGAGTAACAAAAATTTTCGAATATACTTTTGCTTGAAGAGTTTTTAATCGGTCGAGATTCTCCTTCTTCTTTTCCACTGCCCTTTTGATAATTTCGTTGACCTCGATTTCACCAATTGACTCTACTTCGGCAATTTGCACAGGCAGTGGATTTAGGTAAATCTTTAAGGTATCCTGCACGGTTCCGTCGAAAGTGTAGGTGTAGGAATCGAAACCGATGGAACGGAAAAGGATTTTGCTTCCCACAGCGACGTTTGTTAATCGAAAGAAGCCCGACGAGGAGGAGTATGTACCTCGATCTGTGTTCAGGATTGTTATTCTGACGCCCGAAATTGGCTTTTGCGTTTCCTTGTCGAATACTTTTCCAATTATGTTCGCTGTTTGCGAAAAGCCTTGTTCTGCAACACAAAAAGTTAAAGCAAATAGCATCAAAAACAAAAAACGATGCCAAAGCATTTTTAATCGATTTGTATGAAAATCAAAATTAATCAAAAGAAATCAAGTGTGGAAATTGTAAAATTAGGGGATTTTGGAATCAACTTTTAAGTTTTTGATAATTCTTCGAGCATTTCAAGAATAAGTTTAACATTTGTTTTAAGTTCATCTAATGAGCCATTATTTTGGATGATGAAATCTACGGAGTTGTATTTTTCTTTTGCAGGAATTTGCCTTTGCAAGCGTAAGTCTACATCTTCTTTGGAAAATTTCCCAAGTATTTCCATTCGCTCGTATATTTTTTCTTTTTTCGAGTCGACTAAAATAATGTAATCGAAGAGGTTTTGAATATTTGCTTCGAAAATCAAAGCACTTTCGAAAAAAAACATCCGATTGCCTTCCTCGATTAATCTGGTTATGATTTTTTCTGTCTCGTCCAAAACAAATGGATGGACAATTGCATTCAGACGGGCAAGGATTCGTTCCGATTTGGGAGAATTGGAGAACACCTTTTCGGCGAGCCACTTGCGATTTAAACTACCATCTTCGAGGTATGCTTCTTCACCAAAGTTGTCGATTATTCTCTTTTTGAGTTCTTCGTTTTTTACCATCAATTCCTTTGCAAGCGAGTCGGAGTAAATAATGGGGTAACCAAACTCTTCGATTATTTTGCACACTGTGGATTTTCCTGTGCCAAAATTTCCTGTAACACCAATGAATAATACTTTTTCCATAAGCAAATCTTAATCTTTCAAAATTACGAAACAATAATTTCAGATTTGATTTGATTTTAATTTGATATTTGATTTTTTTACTTAATTTTTTTAATTTTACTTTTTTATAGGAGGTTATAAACCTTGAAAAGATTGATTTACTTGCTCATATTACTTGTTGGGATTTTGCCCTCGTGCAACAACGAGGACACAACATCCCCGAATACTTCGGTGGCGAACATCATAGCCGAAGTTACTGGGGCGGTCGCTGTTAAATATACAGGTGCAGGAGTTGTTACAGCCGCTAATTTGTCGAATGCATTGGTTTTGAGTCTTGGAACTTCTGCAAAAATTGATAATAAAAAATATATGCTTGGTGTTTATATTTTCTTCAAAGATTTTCAGGACAAGACGGGAGTGTTTAGATTTACAGATAGAGAGGGAGTTATCGCAGGGGATTATGCTGTTGGAACTTTTGATGTGGGCGAGGGAAACAACAAAAAAACATTTGTGTCCGACTCGGGGCAGGTAGAAATTACCCAACTTGTTGGCACATCTGTTCGGGGTTCTTTCTACTTTCGGGCAAAGGAAAAAACCACGGGCGAGATAATCGAAGTCAAAAATGGAATAATCGCATTCCCATAAAAAGGGTTTTTTATGAAAATTTTCAAAGGTTTCCTACTTTTTATTGTTATTTTCTTTTTGATTTTTCTTGTTGTTACAATTTTTCTGCCCTCCCATTATAGGGTCGAAAGGAAAATCGAGCTGAAAACTTCTTCCCCGTTTGTGTTTTATCTAATCAATGATTTGAGGAATTGGAAATACTGGGACCCTTGGTGGAAACTCGATACAACACAAGTTAGGATTTACGAAGGAACAATATTTGGCAAAAATGCTTCTTTTCGCTGGTCAAGCAAAAATAGTAATATCGGAACAGGAGAGGTAAAGATTATCGAGGACAAGCCATTTGAGTTCATCAAGCTGAATTTTCTTTTTGGCAGGGGAATGTCGTCGGTAAGCGAGTTTCGTTTCTTCAATTTTGGCGATAAAATTTCGCTTGTTTGGAGTTTGGAAGGCGACCTTAAGTTCCTTGCCAAATGGTTTCGATTTTTTATGGACGAAGCAATAGGGAAAGACTTCGCCGAAGGTTTATCGAAAATAAAATCGATTGCCGAGAAAGCGGACTCCGAAAGGTTTGTTTGTTTCCGAGATTCTTTTCCAAAAGTTGATATTATCTATATTTCCGATTCCACTGCAAGTAGTCGAATGGAATTCTTGCAAAAGTTTAACGAAACATTGCTTGAGCTTTTAGAATTCTCGAAGGAAAAGAATTTGCAATTGTTGGGAAATCCAATAGCAATCTATAATGGGAAGTCGAAAAATACTATTTCTTTCGATGTTTGCATTCCTGTGGTTCTGGCTGATTCTATTGAGGTTAGTGGCAGAATTCAGAAAGGCACAATTCTTTCGTTCAATGTTCTGCGTTGCGTTGCATTAGGTAATATCAACGATTTTGATTATCTAAACTCAAAAATTCAGAATTACTTGATAAAGAATGGGCTTTCGGCAAAGTGGAAATTGTTCGAAATGTTTTATACCGACCCCTTGAAGACCAACCCGAAAGATAACTTGTCGATAATTTACTGCCCGTTATAGTTTAAAATTTTTTTGGAATTTTTAGAAAATTTTAGATTTGGAATTGACATAATTATAAGATTCGCATCTTTGTTTTAATAAGTTTCGCTTAACAAAAACTCAATGGTTTTTTCTTTATAATAATCAGATTTCGTTTCGTTAACTTTCAACAATGAGGATGTATGTTTATTATCAAACCACAAATAAGTAATAGTTACAGTTTTGATTATGCTTGAATATTGTTTTAATGTGTCAGTTTGAACTTGTTCAACTTTTACTCGTAAAACATTTTCATATTTATTGTTTGGTAGAATTAGAGTTCCATATGCGTCTGCAATTGTTGTGACGGTTCCTTTGCCTTTAAAGTCCATTCCATTAACCGAATATTCGGTAGTATACTCATCGGAAATTGTATCTTGGAATTTTATAGGTCGTTTAATAAAAAGCATTGGATTATTGTATTTTATGAATAAATTGTTTTCTGTACTCACGGTTCCTACTAATTGATTTTCGTGTTCATTTTTGAGCAAATACACATATCTCCCATCTGAATATTTTTCAACAAAATTAGCCTCTGGAAACAGGTTGTAATAAGGTGTGGAATCAGGTGGGGTTATCTTTATTGTAGTGGTTTTGGATGGAATTACTTCTAACTTTGAAAAATCCCAAATTTGATTTTCACCACTTTTATCAACTACCACATTGTCTGCAAAAGCTTGCTGAAAGATTAATGTTGTTCCATGTTTAAAATCTTCAGCTTTTTCGATTACAGGTCCTTTGATTACAGATTCAACAGGTCCACTTCCGCAAGCATATAAAATTAAAACCAATAATAGTAATTCTATCGTTTTCATAATTGCCTCCTTATATATTATTTATTCATCATAATCTACGTAAAAATCCAATCTTTGTTTCAATTAGAAAAATAAAATTATTTAACTTTTAAAATTTCAATTTTAAAAAAAATTAATCTAACCAAAATAATCAGCAAAGCAATTAAGAAAAGAAAGGCAAGGAAGTACTTCCTAGTAGAGGTTGAAAAAACATTTCAGTGTTGCCGTTTTACGATTGTAGCGTAATGCACAAAGTTCGATTAAAGGTTCATTTTACTAAATTCAGCTTTGAAGCCATGTTATTTGAATTGAATATCGTTGAACAAATAATATTTTAAAGATAGTTTGTTAGATTACCACCGAGTGACTAAATTAAACTTTCAAGATTACATTATCCAAATTTATTTTATTTAAAATCGTCTAACTATAAGTATAAAGTTTTTGGTTTTGGAAATGAAGAAAGTGATTTTAATTAGTTCGGCGATAAACGAAAATAGGATAGCTATAACCGAAGATGGGAAATTGGCAGAGTATTTCGTCGAAACACCCGACAAAGAGAAATTTGTCGGCAACATTTATCTTGGTAGAATAACACGAATCCTGCCCAGCCTAAATGCTGCTTTTGTGGATATTGGACTGAAACAAAATGCCTTTCTTCATTTTTCCGACGTTGACGAAAGGTTCAAACAAATTCTTTGGGATGAAGAGCCCGAGCGTGAAAATTTGGAAGATGGAAATAGCTTCGAGGAAAATAGTGTGATTGCCGAAATCGATAGTCTTATTGATAACTTCAAGAATGGAAATGGTAGCAGCAATGGCGCTGTTAAAGATAAACGCGTTGACGAAAGGCGTGGCAACAAAAAAGTCGATAAAGTTAAAGAAAGAACTATTCAGTTGAATTTCAAACTTGACATTAAGGAAAATCAATTAATTCCTGTTCAAGTGGTTCGCGAAGCTTTTGCGAACAAGGGGGTCAAAGTAACGACACGGATTTCGATTCCCGGGCGATACCTTGTGCTTGTCCCCGATTTTAATATCATTGGGATTTCGAGGCGAATAAGTTCTCCTCAGGAAAGGCGTCGTTTGCGAAATCTTGCTGCAAAAGTTACAAAAAAAGAATACGGTTGTATAATTAGAACAGCAGCAATTGGTCGAAATGAAGAAGATTTTCAGGCAGACTGGGAAAAGTTGAAAGATACCTGGGCGAAAATACAGAAGAAGGCTGAGAATGCAAAAGAACCTATGCTTTTGTATAAAGATATGGAATTGACTACAAGCATCATTCGCGACCTTTTCCAGAATGATGTTGACAAAGTAGTTGTCGACTCAAAAAAACTTTACAAGGAAATTATTGAATATTTGGAAGATTACTCTCCCGAGTTTATCGAAAGGGTGGAACTTTATAAGAACAAAACTCCATTGTTCGATTATTATAATGTCGAAAAAGATATTGAACTTACAAAGCAAAGGAAAGTCCCTTTACCAAGTGGCGGAAGTATAATAATCGACCAAACCGAAGCAATGTTTATAATCGATGTGAACTCGGGGAAATTGGTTAGCGAAGCGACACAGGAAATAAATGCTTTCAAGACGAATATGGAAGCGGTGAACGAAATTGCTCGGCAAATTCGCTTGCGCGACCTTGCTGGAATCATAATTGTCGATTTTATTGATATGCACGACCCATTGCACCGAAAGAAAATTTATTACGCTATGCGGCGGGCTATGAAGAAAGACCGAGCCAAAGCAGTTGTTTTCCCTCTTACTGAGCTTTCTTTGATGCAAATCACTCGGCAAAGAATCAGTCTTAATATTGCCGAGAAAGTTACAGAAGTTTGTCCTTTGTGCAAAGGTTTAGGGCGAGTTCCAACAAAAGCCGAGGTGTTGACCAAAATTGAACGATGGTTGAAGAATTTCAAATCGAGGTCGAAAGAATTTCGTGTTCGACTTTATGTTCATCCTCATATCGCTGAATATTTAACCGAAGGAAGTATCTCGCGGTTAACCAAGCTGATGCTTAAGTATTTCATAAGAATAAAGCTTGTTGTCGATGATAGTCTGGCAATAGACCAGTTTAAATTTGAGTCGATTAAACAGGGCAAAGATATTACAAAACAGTATTTAGAATTTGTTTATGAAGAGGGACTCAATTAAAAGGATTTCGATTTTGGGTTCAACGGGTTCGATAGGAACCCAAACTCTGCAAGTTGTCGAAGAAAGTGATAATCAGTTTGAAATAGAGTATTTGACAACAAATACAAACATTGAAATTCTTGCCGAACAGGTGCAAAAATTTCAGCCAAAAGGCGTTGTAATCAAAGATTACGAAAAGTATAAAGAATTTAAAAAGAATTATTCCTTTTCTGGCGAGATTTTGACGGGCGAAGAGGGCTTATGCAGGGCTGCTGCGAGCGAGCGTAACGACTTGTTGGTTTCGGCTTTGGTTGGATTTTCGGGGGTTTTGCCTACTATTTGTGCTTTGGAGAAAGGGATTGATGTTGCGCTTGCGAACAAGGAAGTGCTGGTTGCGGCTGGGAAATTTGTATCCGAGATTTCGGCAAAGAGTGGTGCCAAAATAATTGCTATCGATAGCGAACACAATGCAATCTTGCAATGTTTGATTGGCGAGGATATGGCTTCGGTCGAAAAGATTATTTTGACCGCCTCGGGTGGTCCTTTCCTTGGTGCAAGTTTAGAAAGCCTTGCAGAAGTGGGGGTCGACGAGGCGCTGGCACATCCCCGATGGAACATGGGAAAGAAAATTACTATCGACTCGGCAACTTTGATGAACAAAGGTTTCGAGGTGATTGAGGCTCATTGGCTTTTTAATTTATCGCCAGAAAGAATCCAAGTTGTTGTTCACCCCGAAAGCATCATACATTCGCTTGTTCAATTTGTCGATGGCGCGATTAAAGCCCATCTTGGTTTTCAAGATATGAGAATCCCAATTTCTTTTGCTTTAAACTATCCAAAAAGAAATTATTACAATTTCCCAAGAATAGATTTAATCGAAATTGGGAAACTAAGTTTTTCGCAGCCCGACACCCAAAGATTTCCGTGTTTAAAATATGCATACGAAGCTCTTGAAATTGGTGGAACTGCACCTGCGATTCTGAATTCGGCAAACGAAACCGCAGTTCAAGCTTTTTTGCAAAAGCGAATTTCGTTTGTTCAAATTCCGGCTTGTATCGATTTTGCCTTGAGTAATATCGATATTCTCGAAGAACCTTCTTTGGAAGATGTTTTTGAAACCGATAGAATTACCCGCGAATTAACGGAAAGATTTATTAACAAAAAGAATTAAGCTATGGAAATTTTAAATAATCTTTTTTATTTTATAATTGTCATTGGTGTTCTTGTCATTTTTCACGAGTTTGGACATTTCATTGCTGCACGACTTTCGGGCATCAGGGTCGATGTTTTTTCCATTGGTATGGGTCCTCGCTTGTTTGGTTATAATAAAGTGAATGGATTTACATTTGGCAAATTACCCGAAAAGTTTGAATTGAATGGGTTTTGCGATTATCGCGTGTGTTTGTTTCCGATTGGTGGCTATGTTAAGATTGCTGGGATGATTGACGAAAGTTTGGACAAATCGTTTCTTGAAACACCCCCACAGGAATATGAATTTCGGAGCAAGGGAACTTTGACTAAGCTTTTTGTTATTTCTGCTGGCGTGATTATGAATTTTATCCTTGCCGTCTTGCTTTTTTCAATTATCTCGTACAGCGAAGGGAAAGTCGTTTGGAAAACTACTCGAATTGGGTATGTTCAAAAAAATTCACTTGCCGAGAATATCGGATTACAGCAGGGCGATAAAATTCTTTCCATAGACTCTAAACCTGTTGCAGATTGGAACGAGGTTTTAACTCGTCTTTCGCTCGAGAAGTTTGGTTCAACAAAGACTTTAGCAATATTACGAAATTTCGATACCATTAAACTGCGAGTCGATGGCAATCAGGTTGTGAAAGCCATTGCCAAAGGGATTTCGAATTTAGGTCTCACCCCAGAAAAGTTTGTAGTTTATGTGCGAGACGTCGAGACATTAGCGCCCGCAGGTAAAGTGGGTTTGAAACACGGAGATACAATTCTTGCTGTAAATGATGAGCAAATCGATGCTTTCGACGAGTTGACTTATCTTTTGAGCCAAAATAAATCCAAACCTGTTCTGCTTCGCTGGAAAAGAGGGAATACGATTTTGAGCGATTCTGTGACACCAACGAATCAGGGTAAGCTTGGCTTTTATCCCGGATTTCACTTTGCAGGACAGAAAGATACCATTTACTACGGGGTGTTCGAGGCTCTTTCCAATGGTTTGAGCGAAACCTGGCGTGCTTCTCAACTTTTTGTTTCTTCTGTTGTTCAAATCTTTAAGGGGAACATTTCTTCCCGAGAATCACTGGGCGGACCAATTGCAATTGCCAAAAGTGCTTCTCAGCAAGCCAATCTGGGAATAATCTACTTTTTGAATTTTATTGCTTTGCTATCTATTACTTTGGCTATAATCAACATCCTGCCAATACCTGCACTCGACGGGGGGCACTTCTTGATTATTTTACTCGAGGGCTTGTTGCGCCGCGAACTTCCCTTGAAAGCCAAACTGGTAATTCAAAACATTGGCATCGGAATTATTGTCCTTTTGATGATTTACGTTGTTTTCAACGACATAACAAGATTGATTAAGTAAAAGAGCAAAATCAGGTTTCATTCAAGCATTCCGAAAGGTGTTTAACTAAAGATACTCCCCATTATCGATTGTTGCAATTTGAAACATATTCTACAACTTTTGACAATCACAACAAAAATTGCAGTTTCACTTGTATTATCGATTGTTGCAATTTGAAACATATTCTACAACGGTAGGCAAAGGGGTTATTTAGACATCGGATGTTTCTAAAACATCCGATGTCTTTTCAAGAACATCTTCAGTCGAAGCTTACTCCACCACCACCGGCACGGTTTCGCTTCCGCCACGCCAGCGGATGAGGATGAAGTATATCCCTGCGGGGACGCCACTGCATTCCCATTCCAACTCCCCGCTGGTTGTGCTCCGGG
>RCNO01000034.1 GCA_003731685.1 Bacteroidetes/Chlorobi group bacterium MS-B_bin-24 | reverse complement strand
TCCGTTAAGCCAGAAAGAAGAGCTTGGATTAAGGGATTGTTTGAAAATATCGATAATTTTTCTCCCCCTTTGGATATTTCTAATGCATAATTCGGGTTTAACTTAAAAGGTGCGTTATGTCTACAACAACAAATTTACTTATTCTATTTTTGATATTATTTTTAAGCTCTTGCTCTGAAAAAGAAACAAAAGAGCAAACAGAAAAAAAAGCAAAAGAAACATCCCCTCCTGCTCAAACTCCAGCACAGGAATCCGAGACAAAGCAAGAAGAAAAAACCGACACAGTCTCGCTACTGCTCAGAGGATTTCGAACCTACTCTAACTTTTCTTTGGCTGATTACCTTCAAAGAGGAGTTGAAGTAGTATTCGACAATTCGAATCACCCATTCAACATCATCCAACTTATCGATTATGCAAAGTCCCCCCGCCAGGTAATTGTGAAGGCTGATAGTTTTGATAATTGGAATGTTCGACATATAATTACGCTAGGAGCCCGAGTTGTTGTAAGCTGCAAAAGTTTCACTCCATTTGAAATTCAAGCTTTTATTGATGCAGCTCAACCTGACCAAAAAATGAATGTAGCTGTCATTGGTTGCTATTGTAAACCGCAAGACATTTTAGAATTTGTAAAAAGTGGTGCCAAAGTTAAAGTTAATAAACTCCAAGAGCCATTTCATATCGTCAACTTAATTGATGCTGGTTACAAATACCATAATAAGCCATTAGTGGACGTCGATGTCGAGGGCTTTGGGAGCTTACACGTAAAAGAATTTATTAGACGGGGCGCAAACATTTTTGTTTCAGGCTGGTACCCCGGGTTCAACGTATACGAATTTTGTAGAATTTCAAATAACGTTAAAAAAGGAAAAGTTTGGGTTTTTGGAAATAAATACTCATTGAAAGAAAACAAAAGATTTTTGGAACAAAACGCTACCATATTTATCGGAAAGGACTCAAGTGGTACTGGATTCAATGCTTTTGAAGTAGCTGAAATTATTCAAAAAAATCCATCCAAGGTTGTTGTTATTGGGGACTTTTACCAACCTCATGAAATTGCCAAATTTATAGAATTAGGCGCAAAAGTAGTTTTCTTATATAGATACCAAGCTATACATCACCTAAATTCTTATGTTTATCAAACACCACCTCCCGAGCCACCTGTTTTATCCCAGAAGAACAAGTATGGCTATTATCCACCTAAAAGAGGATATAATTATTTACACAGGCCTTCACCAAATGTTAATTTAGACCTTTATAAATTATTTAATATTTTGTATTAAATTGTAATTTATTTGTTAGTATCAAAATGTTTGAAAAAACATTCAATTTGTGGTTGTTGCTTTGTATAAGTTTGTTAGCCTTTTATTCCTGTTCAACTTCGAAGCCTATTAGCGTGGATGAACTGTTTCCTGGTCAGAAGCTTGCTACTTATTCTATTACCAACCAAGATTTCCATAAAACTAACCAAGAAATACTTTCAGCTTTAGAAAAATATATGGGGTTTATTAAATATTCCTTCTATAACGAGGATTATAATACCGATACAAATGGGTATTGGGAAATTGCTGTTCCACAAGAATTTTTTGAGCCATTCAACAACCAATTCATCGAGAAATTTAAAACCCAAATTGTTTCCCAATATTCTGCTTTTGACCAGGAAATCTCCAATCTTTTTAAATACGTTAATGAAAATATTGAACTAAATAAAAATAAAATTGAAAACTTGAATGAAATTTATCAAAGTACCAAAAACCTTAACGAAAGAGTTTTAATCGAAACAGAAATCAATAAACTTTCAAATGAAGTTCAAATTTTAAACCAAAAACGCAAATTTCTAATTGAATCCTTTAAATATGGAATTATTAAAGTTATTTGGATTTCAACTTCGAAGTATTATGATTTTAAATCACATTCCATAGCTGGTTTGCCTCCACCCCCTAAAAGACTTATCTTCTCGCAATTTGGACAGACTGAATCATTTAACCTTGGGGAACCAATTTCAATTGAGATTGAGGATATAGATTCTGATAGTTTGGCATTTTTGGCTTGGGCTGACCTCGAAAAGAAAAATGTAAAACTTAAACTTCTTTCTCCAAGTGATTCAGAAGTCATTTTACTTGAAGACAAATGTCAAATTGTCATTGTTACAAATAATACAATACCTAAAATAATCAAAGGAGATGCTATTAAAAATGAGCAGATTGTTATTACCCCAATACTCGATGATAATTGCAATGTAATTGGGCAGGAAATTAGAGCTGGTACTATTCAATCGGGTTGTTTTGAAGGTCGAAAAAATTACTATCGGCTTCTTAACTGCTTGAAGTTTGGAACCCCTTCGCTCAAAAGAAAAACAAAATCTGCTCAAAAACAAGAACAACCAAAAATCATTCAAAAAAAAGGAAAGTTCGATTATAAAAAAGAACTTTTTATGCTTCCGTGGGATTAATTCAATTTTCCTGAAAATTTTGATAAATTCTTCGTTTCATTGTGAGCTAAAATTTTCTCATTACAAAATAGTTCTACCTCTTTTAACTTAATGTTCAAAGATTTTAGTGAAATGATTTTGATTTAAAATCTTAACTTTGTAATTTATGATTAAGAAAAAGTTAAATAAAAAGAATTTAAATTATCTCGAAATGCATCCATTTCGACTTTATGAGCATATTCTTCTCGAAGAGAATCTTGTTGATGTTCTTGTACCTCGATTTACAAGCAAACTTGCTAAAAAATTGATTTTGCCAAAATTGCCTAATCCATATATCCGAGCCAATCTGGATGAATTGGGAAGTTTCCTTTGGCTGAACATCGACGGCGAAACCAAAGTTTCCGAATTGATTAATAAAATGAAAGAAAAATTTGCTGAAAAAGTTGAACCCGCAACCGAGCGGGTGCTTCTCTTTTTGACGCAACTTTATAAAGCTGGTTTTATTGATTTTTATGAACTAAATGAAAGGTGAATAATGGGACAAATCTTAGGCAATCTTGAACCCAAAATTGTTTGGGACATTTTCGAGGAAATCACCCAAGTTCCTCGTCCATCGAAGCACGAAGAGAAAATCATCGCTTACGTGATTGACTTTGCCAAGAAGCACAATCTTGAATTCAAACAGGATAAGCTTGGCAATGTCGTGATTAAAAAACCCGCAACTCCGGGAATGGAAAACCGCAAGGGTGTCGTTTTGCAAGGTCATTTGGATATGGTTTGCGAAAAGAACGCCGATGTTGAACACGATTTTCTGAACGACCCCATCAAACCCTATGTTGACGGCGATTGGGTCAAAGCCCAAGGCACTACTTTGGGGGCGGACAATGGCATTGGCGTTGCTATGGGGCTCGCTGTTCTTGCTTCGAACGACATCGCCCACCCCGACATCGAAGTCCTGCTCACTCGCGACGAAGAAACTGGGCTCACAGGCGCCCAGCAACTTGGAACCGACCTGCTAAACAACAAAATCCTTATCAATCTCGACTCGGAAGAAGAAGGCACTTTCATTATCGGATGTGCAGGCGGAACAAACACATCTGGTTCCTTTTATTACGACGCTGAACCAATTCCTGCTGGCTATATTGCATACAAAATCACCCTAAAAGGTCTTCAAGGTGGGCACTCAGGTTTGGAGATTAGCGATGGCAGAGGAAATGCAATTAAGTTACTGAACCGCTTTTTGTGGAATCTTGGTACCACTGTTGATTTTCGCCTTGCTTCTTTCGATGGTGGAAATGCCCATAATGCAATCCCACGCGAAGCTTTTGCTACTATAACTTTCAATCACCAAGACGAAATTCATTTCCATTCCTTCGCCGATAAATTCCGCCAAACTTTGTTTCAGGAATGGAAGTCGAAAGAACCAAACATTGAGTTTATTTTCGAAAAAGTTGAGCTTCCAAATCAAATTGTAAGCAAAGAAACACAGAAAAAACTTCTCCGCGCAATTTATGCATTACCTCATGGTGTTATTCGATACAGCCCCGATGTCAAAGGCTTGGTTCAAACATCAACCAACTTGGCGGTCATCAACACCAAGCCGAACGAAATTTTCGTATTAACGAGTCAACGAAGTTCGTTGGAAAGCGAGAAGTTCGACATTGCGAATCAGGTGAAAATAGTGTTTGAACTTGCCGGAAGTCTACCCCGCCAAGGTGATGGTTATCCAAGCTGGCAGCCAAATATAAACTCTCAAATACTTGAAGTCGCCAAGCAAGTCTTCCAAAAAATGTATCAACGAGAACCCAAAATCGAAGTTATCCACGCCGGGCTCGAATGTGGACTGATTGGCGAGAAGTATCCCGGAATGGATATGATTTCTTTCGGACCAAATCTTAAAGATGTCCATTCCCCAGCGGAGCGAGTCCAAATATCTTCTGTGCAAAATGTTTGGCAATTCCTTTTGGAAGTTCTCAAAAACATCCCCGAAAAGGAATAATTTGCGCTTCTAAAATAAAAGGGCGGTTGGTTTTTTGAACCGCCCTTTCTATTTTTTACCTTGTAACTGGTTTTTACTTTTTATAAGGTCAAAACAATAAAAAAATTTGATTTCCATAAGGTAAGCTTTGTGTCAAAAATTCCTGAATATTATTCTTTGTGATTACTCGATTCATTCAACCCAAGCAAGTGTAAATCATTAAATTTATCTTTTTTCGATTGTCTTGTAGGGGCGGCCGGCCAGTCGCTCCTACAGGGGATTAAATTATTTATTGCTTTGACCGCAAACCCTCGTTCGTGACCCTAACGGGATTCATTAGATAAGGACATCGGATGTTTGCAAAAACATCCGATGTCTGAAAATGCTTGTAGGGGTGAACCTGTATCTTCGCCGCCTGTTCTTATGTGTTTGCTTCTGATACTACAACTTATGACGATTTGTTTTGTAGGGTATGAGTGTATGTTTTTTAGTGGCAATTCATAAACAGCTACAACAAGAACCAAATCTAGAAAAATTTTAATAATTAAAACTATTGGGTGGGTTATCTTGAATAATCACCTTATTCTTTCTCCATTCAAGGTTAAACGATAAAAGAACTGTTCAAAACCATTTTAAACGAAATAATATTTATGCTCGACACAGCGGTTTTTTTTGTTGGTATGTCGTATAACAATAAAAGCAATTAGTTTAAGCAATGTTTACAAGCTGATTGTTCTCGGATATGGGAGCAAGTCTTATCATCAACTCGAAAATTTTACTCATTTGATTGTTTTGTCATTTAATCAATTATGGTTAATTTTGTAGTTCTTTATTTTTAAAAACTTAAATGTTCGAAAGTTTACAGGAAAAGCTCGAACTTGCGTTAAAGAGGCTAAAGGGTCAAGCGGTAATCACCGAAAGCAACATCGAAGATGCTCTTCGGGAAATTCGCCGTGCATTAATCGAAGCCGATGTTAACATAAATGTCGCCAAAAAATTCGTCGAAGATGTTAAAACAAAAGCCCTTGGCACACAAGTTAAAGGGAAATTGCTTCCCGAACAGGTGATAGTTAAGATTGTGTACGACGAGCTTGTTGAAGTTCTTGGCAAAAAGCTTTCGGATTTGGTGTTTGCTTCTCCTCCGCCTACCAAGATACTTGTTGCTGGTTTACAAGGTTCAGGCAAAACTACATTTTGTGCAAAGTTAGCTAAAAGTTTAAAGAAAAAGGGACGCCAACCATTACTTGTTGCTTGCGATGTTCACCGACCTGCTGCAATTGAACAATTGAAGCAATTGGGACAGCAAGCCAATGTTCCTGTATTTTCTATCCCAAACGAAACGAATGCAATTACAATCGCTCGCGAAGCATTAACTTACGCCCGAAAGTTTTCGAGAGATGTGCTCATTTTCGATACTGCTGGAAGAACTACAATAGACGAAGATATGATGACGGAGGTAGAAAATCTTGCCCGTGAAGTACAACCCACCGAAACCCTCTTTGTTTGCGATGCAATGATTGGGCAAGATGCTGTTACCACTGCAAAAGCTTTCGACGAGAGATTGCCTTTGACAGGCGTTGTTTTGACAAAACTTGATGGTGATACCCGCGGTGGTGCTGCGCTTTCTGTACTTTCAGTAACAGGTAAGCCGATTAAATTCATTAGCGTTGGCGAAAAACTCGATGCATTGGAGCCTTTCCACCCCGAACGAATTGCCTCTCGAATTCTTGGGATGGGCGACATTGTCACACTTGTCGAAAAAGCTGAGCAGGAATTTGATGAACAGCAAGCAAAAAAACTCGAAGAGAAAATCCGAAAAAATCAATTTACTTTCGAGGACTTTTGGGAACAGCTTAAGATAATCAAGAAGATGGGCTCCCTTCGCGATTTGCTTGGATTTCTTCCCGGAATGGATAAAGCTCTGCGGAATGTAAACATCGACGAAAAACAATTTGCACGGGTCGAAGCAATTATACTTTCGATGACAAAAGAGGAGCGGCAAAATCCCAAAATCCTGAATGGCTCTCGCCGGAAAAGAATTGCAATGGGAAGCGGTACAACTATTCAAGATGTTAATAGATTAATCAAACAATTTGAAGATATGACAAAATTGATGAAAACAGTTGCTCGTGGTGGCAAAAATAGATTCTTAAAAAATTTCAATTTACCACAAGGTTTTGGATTGCAATAAGATTTGTTTAACTTAAATAAAAGGAATGTATGGTAAAAATAAGATTAAGAAGAAAAGGAAAGAAGCATTACCCAGTTTACGACATAGTCGTTGTCGACTCTCGCGTTAAAAGAGATGGTAAATACATCGAACGATTAGGATACTACGACCCGAACACTCAGCCTTCGACAATTAAAATCGAAAGCGAAAGAGCTTTGTTTTGGCTCGACCAAGGTGCGCAACCAACAGAAACCGTTCGTAATTTACTATCCTACGAAGGCATACTTCTTGCTCGTCATTTAAGATTCAAGGGCAAAACAGAAGAAGAAATCGCCGAAATGGTTCAAAAGCACAAAGAAATTGTTCTTGCCCGATATTGGCGTAGAAAAGAATTACGAAAGAAACGCGAAGAAGCCAAGAAAAAAGCCAAAGAAAAGGAAGCCCAAGAACAAAGTGCCTAAAATTATAGGTAGCTTTAAGAGCAACATTTATATATTTGCTCAAACCCAGCGACCTTTTGTAGGTTGTTATTCTGTTTTCAAAATCATCTTGAAAATTTCTTGGAATTTAACCCCGTATGCACCTGCGGGAAGATGACGTAAGTCAATCACTTCGACTTCGCTGACTATTTCTTTTTCAAATAACATTCTGCCCATTAGGTCATAAATGGTAATTTTGGATGGGGTTAATTCAAATGAATTTTGTTCGAATCTCTTTACAACTAATGTATTATCGGAAAAATAAATATCTGCTACCTTATCCGAAACATTAAAATTGTTGACAAAGGAAAAAATTTCATCAAATTTTGATTTAAAAACACCGAAACCGATAGTTCCACAATAAATCAAAGTATCTTTGATTAATAGTGATGAAACCTTGATGTTACCTAATCCTTCTGTTCTAACTCCCCAAGTATTACCATTATCCATCGAAGAAGTAATCCAATTACCTTCTTCGAAGCTCAGCCAAGAAGCCAAAATTCTGTCCCCATCAGCCGCAATATCGGAAACATAGCCATTGTTATGCGAAATTTTAAGCTTCCAAGCAAAGCCCCCATTTGTTGAAACACATAAATCACCATCGCTTGTTCCAGCCCAAATCAGTCTATCGTTGCAGCTCAAAGCCGTGATAAATTTATCGCTCAAAAAGTTCCAATATCGGGAATAATCTGAAGTATCAAGAAGTAATATCCCATTGCTTTTGGTTCCAACTACAATTTTGTCTTTGAATGGAACAATTTTTGTTACACTCAGTCCGCGAAAATAGTTCTCAATTAAACTATCCGAATTTATGTCGACAACAAACATCCCCTCGTAATTGGTTCCGACCAACAGCTTATCTTCAACAAGACATAAGGCATTTACCTCCTTCGATTTGACCACCGTTTGATGCCAATTTTCCCCGTTGTTGGAGGAAACAAATACGCCAGCACCAAGAGCCCCCGCAAAAAGTATTGAATCACGATACACCAAAGCAGTAACATAAGGATTTGTGATAGAATAAGCTATTCTCATCCAATTTTTGCCTTTGTTTGTTGAAATGTGAATTCCGCTACCGCTTGTTCCAGCAAAAATCGTGTCACCTTTCGCTTTAAGAAAGGAAACTTCAGTGCGAATAATCCCAGAGTTTATTTCTCGCCAAGAATTGCCCATATCCGATGAGATAAGAATTCCACTACCTTTGGTCCCTGCGTAAATGTTCTTTTCGTCGGTACCAAGACATTCGACACTTTCGAAGGTAAAGTTTGTTCTGAACCAAAGGATTCCGCTGTTGGTAGTCATATACAAGCCACCGCCAACCGTTCCAGCATAAATATTATCGCCCAAAATTAACATCGAAAAAACATAAGGATGGAGAAGCCCAGAATTTCGAGCAATCCATTCATCGCCTGAATTAGTGGAAACGAAAATTCCCCCACCCCCAGTACCTATAAACAATGTATCGGATTTAGCAACGATACTCCAAATGTTTAGATTATTCAACCCATAATTTTTTTGCACCCAAGTTTGACCCCAATCACTCGAAACAAAAATGCCCGTTTCCTCTGTTCCTATAAGCAATTTCTGGTTCCAAACAAAAATCGAGTAAACCCTGCCCCCGCCATATTCGATTTTCGTCCAACTTGAGCCATTATAGTAAGAAGCGAATAACTCGTTTTTGAAATTCCCTGCAAGAAGAATTGAATCGGATACATAAAGGCTGCCAACAGGTTCATCAAGGATTTTTACCCAGCTCTTGCCCCAATCGGAAGACACAAAAAGCCCACCATTCTCGTAAAAATAGCCAACGCCAGCATAAATCTTGTTTTTACTGATTACGACAGAGTTGATTTTGTATTCATTCAAACCAATATTCGACCAGTTATTTCCTTTGTTGAAAGAAAGATAAACTCCGCCCCAAAAAGCCCCAGCAACAATAGTTTCACCTTTTACCGAAAGGGAACGAATTTCCCCACCTAATGGTCCGTTGGTTTGTACCCAAAAAGAATCAGCTAAACCTGGTAAAGCGTTTAAAAACCAAATCAAGACAAAAGAAACCACCTGAATTATTGAATTATAAATACACTTTACCACTTATCGATAAAATCAAATTTTATGAAAAAGAAAAATAATAATTTTTCCCAAAAAATCAGTTTATAACAACTTTGCTTTAAGCTTTTCAATCATATCTTTGACCATCCGTTCAAGGTCAAACTCAGGTTTCCAACCCCAATCGTTCCGAGCAGCAGAATCATCGACATCATCAGGCCAGGAATCGGCAATTTCTTGACGGAAATCTGGCTTGTAAATCACTTTGAAATTTGGATAGTATTTTTGAATCTCTTTGGCAAGCGAAGCAACATCGAAACTCATCGAACCAACATTATAATCGCAATGATGTGTTAATTTTTCCTTCGGTGCGTTAATCAAATCAATAGCCGCTTTGATGCAGTCGGGCATATACATCATTGGCAAGCGGGTATCTTCGCGAACGAAGCAAACGTAATCTTCGCCTTTCACTGCGCTGTAAAAAATTTCAACAGCATAATCAGTTGTCCCGCCTCCGGGCAGTGTCTCGGCAGAAATTATTCCCGGATAACGAACGCCACGGCAGTCAAGCCCAAACTTCCTGAAATAATAATCCCCGAGCAATTCAATCGTTACCTTGGTAACACCATACATTGTTGTTGGTTTCAAAATCCCATCCTGAGGCGCAATTTTGGGAACTCCTTTTCCCCAAACAGCAATAGAACTCGGAACAAAAACCTTCGAAAGTTCATACTTGACTCCAAGATTAAATGCATTCAGAGTACCAGAAATGTTAATATTCCAGCACTTCTGGGGATTCTGCTCACCAACAACAGATAAAATTGCAGCAAGATGTACGATGGTGTCGATGTTGTGCTTTCGAACAACCGATTCAAAAGTTGCAAAATCGGTAACATCCAAGTATTCAAAAGTTAAATCGGCAAGAGCCGAACCAGGCTTCGGTTCAGCTACATCAGAAATCACAACATTGTTTTTTCCATAAAGTTCACTCAATTTTAAAGCCAATTCAGAACCAATCTGACCACAGGCACCTGTTACAAGGATTTTCTTTGTTTCTTTTGTCATTTTTTAACCTCATATTTATAAAACACTCAAAGAAACTTCCGATACTTTCCCACTTTCAACATAAAAAGATTTTACCAAAGAACTGCCTGGCAAGGATTTTTTTAGCCAGTCCACTTCTGTAGTTGTCAAAAAAAACTGAACACTTGTGTCCGATAAAATTTTCAAGACCTGAGTGATTCTTTCGTTGTCCAGCTCCGAAAAAATATCATCGAAAAGAACAATGGGATATGTCTTTCGCATTTCATACAAATAATTCATTTCTGCATGTTTTAGCGAAATAAGAATTGTTTTGCTTTGCCCTTGCGAGGCAACATTTCTCGCTAATTGATTATTTAAAAGAATCAAAAAGTCATCCTTTTGTGGACCGAAAAGGGTAATACCTCGTTGAATTTCTTTGTCGAAATATTTATCGGCTTGTGATTTAAGGATTTCCAGAATGTCGGAATGAGACAAACTTGCCAAATTCGAAGGAAATTCAAACGGCTGATAAGTTATATTTATACTTTCCTGATTGTTTGAAAGAATTTGGTAACTCCTTTCAAAAAATAATGGAAAATGCTCGAAAAAGCGAAGCCTACGAGAAACAACTTCCGCCGAAATTTCGATAAACTTCAAGGTCCAAATTTTAAGCAAATCCGTGTCGTTGGTTATTCCCAATTGAAATTCATTTAGAAGTTTGTTCCTTTGCTTCAATATCCTTCGATGAAGCAACAAAGATTTAAGATAATTTGCATCGGTTTGGGAAATAATTCTGTCAATGAATTCCCTCCGCATCGAAGGAGCACCGAAAATGATTTCTCTCATCTCGGGGGAAAGAACAACAACAGGCACTTTCCCAATCAGTTCTTGAACGGATAAATTCTCGCCAGCAGTAGTTTTGATTTCTTTTTTTCTGTTCAGTTGATACAAAACTTGCAAACCAATGGGCAAACCATTTTCGCTACGGGCTTCGATTTCAACCAAATAATAATCTTTTCCATTTTGCACAATATTCTGGTCGAAAGAAGTTACGAAGCTTTTGGAAAAAGCACCAGTCGAAATGGCTTCGAGTATTGATGTTTTGCCCGAACCATTCCTCCCAAATATTACATTTATATTTTTCGAGGGAAACAGTTCAGTAATATTGTGGTTTCGTATGTTTTCGAAGTTCAACCTCAATAAATACATAAATTAATTAAATACGCATTGGCATCACAAGCATAAGCAAACGCTCATCATTTTCGGATGGACGGAAAACAACAGGTTTAGTTGGACCACTCATTTCGATAAATGCTATCTCATTATCTCCATCGACCTCCATATTTTCAATTGCTTCGAGGAAAAGTTCGTAGTTGAAACCTATCTCGAAGTTTTCGTTGTTGAATTCGCAAGGNACTGTTTCTTGGGCTTGAGTTCCTTGGTCTTCGTCTTGTCCAGTCAAAATCATTGCCTCGGCAGAAATCTGAAATTTGATTAACTTATGGAATGAGCTTGCGAACAAAGCCACGCGCCTTAGTGCCGGAATTATATCTTTTTTATTCAATTTCAATTTGTAAGGATTGTCGGTGGGAATTACATTTTCATACTTTGGATAGGTTTCGGCAATTCTTCGGGAAATAATAACAGTGTTTCCAACATCAAAACGAATGTGAGTAATTTCATCTTCGCTACGAATGAAAGAAATCAACACGTCATCGTCAACTTTTCGTAATAACTCAACCGTTTCGGCTGGAACAATTACACCAAGGTCTTTGGGAAAAACATTATGACCATCGGCGAAAATAGTTGCTTTCGTCAAGCGAAAACCATCGGTTGCAACTAAATTGAGCTTATCGCCAACAAATTGGAAAAATACTCCCGTCATTGCAAGTTTAAAATCATCTTTTGCAGCACAGAAATAAGTTCTTTCAGAAGCCCAAGTTATGTCTTTCATCGAAATCAGAGCTGCATTTTTTCGGGCTTCCTCGTTCAAATTATCCAACAACTTTGTGATGTCGGGCTTTTCGGATTGAAAAAGCTCGGGCAAATCGAGAAACTCGACTGGGTCCAACCCTTTCATTGAATATTTCCCGTATGCAGTCCTAATTGAAATGTTGAAAGTATCTTCATCGGAAGAAAAAGTAAACTCCTCGCTATCTTCCAAAGCTCGAATGATGTCCATAATTCTTTTCCCGGGAACAAGAACTTTGCCATCCTCGTTAGGTTCAACCACAATTTGATACATAATCGTAATTTTCTGGTCGCTTGCGATAATTTTTAATAAGTCGCCCTCAAGAATAAAGTAGAAATGTTCCAAAATTGGCAACGGGGATTTTTTTTGCAAAGCGGGGCTAACTTTTTGTAGTGCTTGATTTAATTCCTTCAATGATACTTTGAACTTCATTTAAACCTCCCTATTATTTTGAATAAATCAAATTTTCTTATTTTAAAGTTTTAATTTTGACAATTTATAAAAATTGACTTTAAAAACATCGTTAAATTTTTTTCATTTTAATTATGATTAAGATTGCAAAATATGGTTTGGATAATTTTTTAATTGGCATTGGAATTGGTTTGCTTCTGATTTTTCTTGCCTTTTTTGTATTTAAACCACTTCCATTAAAAATATCTTCTGCGATAATTGGGTTCTTTTTCGTAGCTTTTTCTCTCTGGTTTTTCCGCGACCCACCACGAAATATTCCATTACTTGCAATCGAAGACCATTCCATCATCTTGGCTCCCGCCGACGGTAAAGTGGTCGAAATTAAAGAAATTGACGAGAACAAGATTCTTCGCTGCAGGGCTGTTCAAATCAGCATTTTTCTTAGCCCACTCGATGTTCACGTCAATCGCTCCCCAATTTCCGGAAGAGTTTTCTATGCCGAGTATTACCCCGGGAAATACATTGTTGCTTACCATCCCAAAGCTTCCGAATTAAATGAACATACACTGATAGGAGTGGAAAACGAATTTGGGAAAATCGCTTTCAAACAAATTGCTGGAATTTTGGCTCGGCGCGTTGTTTCAACATTACAAACTGGCGACACAGTGAACGCGGGGGATAAAATCGGAATGATGAAATTCGGTTCAAGAATGGATGTGATTGTCCCCATCGGTACACAAATTCTAACAAAAATAGGGAAAAAAGTCAAAGGCGGCGAAACAATAATTGCCCGTTTACGCAAAGATATTAACATTCCGGGAACAACACAATTATGATTCGGATTACAAGGTCAATAGTTCCAAATTCCTTAACGCTTGCAAACCTTCTTTCGGGTTTCATTGCTCTTACATATACAGCAAAAGAAATGTACAATATCGCAGCCCTCTTTGTCCTAATTGCTGCAATTTTTGATATGCTCGATGGCATAACAGCAAGATTAATTAAATCCGCAAGCGAATTCGGAGTCCAACTCGATTCCCTTTCCGACGCCATTTCATTTGGTCTTGTTCCCTCGTTTATGCTCTACAAAATTTACTTTTACCAATTCCAAGATATTGGGATTTTCCTTTCTGCATTGCCGTTGATATGTGGAGTTTTGCGGTTGGCAAGATTCAACATCCAAACTTCTGCTTTTCAAGATAAGAAGTTTTTCACGGGAATGGCAATCCCTACTGCTGCATTTATGANTCTGTCTTACTTAATCTTTTACCACCAAAGCAGCTTTTTAACTAATGAAACAAAGCATTACTCAATTATTGGAGTAACAATTGTTGCCTCGCTTGCAATGATATCCACTATTAAATTTTACAACGCACCAAGACCAAGTATTAGATACATCCGAGAAAACCCAATCCCAACTATTATATTTATTTCGGCAATCATCTTGTCATTGGTAACCAAAGGGCTGTTCATTTTTCCATTCTTTATTTTTTATTTAGTTGGGAGTATTATTCGTCATTACATTTTAAAATTTCGAAAACATAAAAAGGAATTAACTTAAAATGGCAAGTTACATTGCAACAGTAAAAGTAATGTTGAAAAAAGGAATCCTGGATGTTCAAGGTAAAACCGTCGAAAATTCCCTTAAGACACTTGGATTTAATCAAATAAGCCAAATGAGAATTGGAAAGCACATAACCTTTTCTATCGAAGCAGGAAATCCTAACGAAGCAAAAAAAATTGCACACGATGCAACCGAAAAGCTCCTTTACAATCCAAATATCGAGACGTACGAAATTAATGTTGCAGAACTAACCTGAAAGGGGAAATATGAAATTTGGCATTGTTGTTTTCCCTGGCTCAAATTGCGACCACGATGCATATTTTGCATTAAAACATAATCTTGGATTCGAAACGCAATTCCTTTGGCATAAAGATACGAACATACCCTCCGACATCAAATGCATAGTTCTTCCTGGCGGTTTCTCTTATGGTGATTATCTCCGCACAGGTGCAATTGCAAGATTTTCACCAATTATGAAGGAAGTTGTTCGCTTTGCGAACAATGGCGGTTTGGTCATCGGAATTTGCAACGGCTTCCAGATTTTAACTGAATCGGGGCTTTTGCCTGGAGCCTTGTTAAAAAACACTTCATTACGATTTATTTGCCGTGACGTCTTTTTAAAAACTTTAAACACTAATACACCTTTTACCTCGTTAATCGAAAAGGACAGGATATTGAAAATACCTATCGCGCACTTTGAAGGTAATTATTTCGCTGATGACGATACTCTTAAGGAACTCGAAGACAATGGACAAATTGTTTTTCAGTATTCTACTCCCGATGGCGAGGTTACACAGGAAGCAAATCCTAACGGCTCTTTGAAAAATATTGCTGGAATAACAAACAAAGACAAAAATGTGCTTGGTATGATGCCACATCCCGAGCGCTATTGCGACCCGATTCTTGGTGGCATCGATGGTTCTTTGATTTTTAAATCTATTGCAAATTTTTTAAAATAATTTTGGAGGTTTTATGTTTAATCTTGGCGTACAAGAACTTGTATTAATAGCAGTAATAATTCTTCTAATTTTCGGTGGAAGGAAAATTCCTGAGCTTATGCGGGGACTGGGACAAGGAATTCGTGAATTCAAAAAAGCATCGAATATTGAACAGGATAGTCCGACTCAAAATAACTCAAAACAAGAGAAGACTGAATAAAAATGTTCGATGTTGGTGGCGGAGAACTTCTTTTAATTCTTTTGGCTGTTATTATTCTTTTCGGTCCCGAAAAGATACCGGAGGTTTCCCGCCTTATCAGTAAAGGAATTCAAAAAATGAGGCAGGCACAAAACCAAATTCAATCGGAAATAACCAACATTACGCGGGAAGTCAATGCCACACTCGCTGAACAAGAGGAAAACAAAAAGCCTCCACAGAAATTCACCGAAAACTGACCTACCACCCTACCGCTAACGACTTTATTTCTTTGATGACTTTACCAGTTTGAATATCTATCGCTTCTATCACAAAGATGTAACCCCCGGGCTCGATTTTCTTTCCGCTTTGCATCATTCCATCCCACTCAATGATTCCCGAAGATGGTGAAATAGTGTTGTTTTCCAATTCCAAAACCTGAATTCCATCGAGACTAAAAATCTTTGCATTTATTCGAGATTGAACAAAAGGCAAACGATAAGAAATTTTACATACTGGATTTTCAATTTTGCCCGGAACAAAAGGATTAGGTTCAATATCTACCCAAATACTTTCTTCCTTTTGAATTGAAACACTATTTAATTCACCAGGGGTAGCACCACGCTTATCCACACAAGTATACCAGTTAGTCGAATCATTTGAGATTTTGCTTTCAATCATCTTTTCTAAGCTCTTTTGTTTGAAACTTGTCATTTTCCCTTTATGCCATTNGGGCAAAAAATTCACCGAGTCGTGTACGATACCAATTGGGTCAGACAACACAATTTTATCGCCCGAATTCCGCAGAACAAATGGTGCATCGACATAGATAACATTTGAATCCCCTTTCTTCCCCTCGAAACAATTAAAAAAAGATGAATCCCAAACAATAGCACAATATTTACCTGCTTTTATTTTGAAAGAATCGCCGCTCGGAAGACTCAACATTTTGCCTGAACTATTTCGAAGCTTCCATTTCGACAAATTAATATCCCTCGATGCGATATTCACTAATTCCAGAAATTCACCACAACCAGTGTAAACATCGAACAAAATTTCGTTAATCAATAACCCTTTGAAAGGTTTTGGCAGATTCAATCTAAGGCTTTTTTGTCGAGTAACTCTTGTATCCATTGAATCAAACCCAATAAGATAGTCAATCTTATTTAAAAAACTATACTCCAATGTTTTCAATACCGAATCAATAGAAAATTGCAAAAGCAAAGAATCACCTCTCTGGAGCTTATTTTGTTTCCAAGAGCCAATAGAAAAAATAGTATCAAATTCTCCAAAACTGAAAGACACCGTTATTTCAATTTGAAGATTCTCGATATTCTTTCTACCAAAATTTTTCAAAAGCAAGCGGCAAATACCATTGTCAATCTGCAGTTCATCTTCAAGTTGAATGTCTTTTCTGGTCTTACTATTTTCACGACAAAGAGTATGCCCGGAAACATCACTCGAAACGTTCCAAATTTCTTTTGAAACTGCAGGAATGCTCCAATCGTAACGTTCAAGCGAAAAATCCTTTTTCCCCCAACGAAAGTCGTAGTAGATGCTATCAATCAACACAGAATCCAATGTTCTTATTGTAATTGCATCCCAATCATTGTGCAAAGTTGGCAAGTTAATAACCAAAAAAGGACAGGTGAGATAGTCACTAAATCCAACAGTATCCGAAAGCAAGGCAAAAAAAGAATTTGGCAGAAGATTGATGTTCCGCTCTAATTTAAAAGAAGAATTTCTATTCGTTATAATCAAGCCGGGCAAAGAAATATCGTTTTCATTAGGATTGTAAATTTCTATCCATTCCGATTTGGATTGGGCTGGGGCTGGGAAAATCTCGTTTATATAAACTTGGGCATTTGCAGAAAAGACCGAAAACAAAAATACAATGCTAAAAAGCAGCACCATAATAGTCTAAAATCGGCTTGATTAGGGATTTTCTGACCAGAATTGCAAGCAAATCCGAAATCAAATTTGCTTCAAATTCCGTAAATCTGTCATACATAGAACTATCAATATCGAAAACTCCAATCACAGAATTGTTAAAGAACAAAGGAACTACGAGTTCGGAATTTGCACTTGGGTCGCAAGGTATATAGCCCGGAAACTTGTGGACATCGGGCACAATTACAGGTTTACGATTCCGAGCCGCGGAACCGCAAACCCCCTCGGTTATTGAAATTCTAACACAGGCAACCTTACCAACATAGGGTCCCAAGATAAGATGTTCATTCNCAAGGAAATAAAAGCCAGCCCAAGTAACCCCATCGAGTTGGTGGAATATAAGCGAAGCAAAATTGCTTGCATTTGCTATAAAATTCTTTTCGTTGCCTATAATATTATTCAATTTGTTCTTTAAATCGGAGCCATAACTAGTTGGTAAATCAATCAAACTCATATCCAAACCAGTTTAACCAACTTGCAAATTTTTAAATTACTAATTTTTCATAATATAATCTCTCCAAAATTCCAAAATCGCAAGCATTTCCCAAAATTCTTTAACTTTTCCTTCTCTTTTTGGTTTAATAAATTCCACAAAGTTAGAAAATTTAAACAGGTCTCCCTTCGAAAATTTCTCTAATAACGCAAGTGTCACGGTATAATCTTGTATCTCTCCAAGAACTGTTTGAATGTTTTGCAATTCCTTTACTTTTGCTTTGGGGATTGATAAAATACTTTCGATTGTTTCGACCGTATAACGAAATCTTTTGAAAGCCAAACGTGTTTTATGAAAAGTTGCAAAATCATTTTCAATTATATTTGAAATTGCCTTTTCTACTTCTCGGAAGACATCCTTTAAAACTATAATGATACCATCAAAATCTATTTTCTGGAAGCATTTTAAAGACATTAGGTGCATTCGATAATAGAAAATTTCCCCTGAATTATCAAAATTGGATGAGGTGATTACTTTCTTTAGTTTTTGGATTTGCTTCTTTTCCTTCTTTTTTAAAAAAACAAGGAAGTCAATTGTTTCGGGAAATTTTTTTAAAAAATTTATCAAGTATTGAATTTGAACCTGAATGTCTCTGAGCTTATTAAATTGCTTAATATTGCTTTTCAAAAGTGTATGCAAATTTGCGTTGATTTCAACTGGACAGAAAATCTCCACAAACCTTATAAAAGCAAGGATTCTCCGAATTGCAACTCTGAAATCGTGGATGGCCTCGTCATCAAAAAGTTCATAGACTTTTGTTAAATTCGTTTCGTAGGCTTTCTGAAGCAAAGCCAGTCTATTCAACAAATTCCTTTGAATTTCTTTTGTTTCCATAGATCTAAAATTTAATTTCTTCGACAGTCCAACTTTTTCGGACTTGTATTTTATCGAGAATCCTGATAATTTTTTCCGAGAATTTTATAGGAAATAAATCCCCGAAATCATAAAAACCATCGCCATTTCTGTCGTAGAAGGCAACAAGAGTGTATTCCCCTTCGGGCAAATTAACGAAACTCCAATCCAGCCCTCTCAAATGCACAAAGTAGGTTCTGTCTTTTCCAATTGCCATAATCATTGCTTTTCCTTCTGTGGTATCGATTCCTGCAAGAAGTTTGCCTTGGATTGTCCCAACCGAAGGTTCATCGGCAACAGAAATACTTTGCGTAAACTTTCGTGAAACAAACTTATTGCCAAAATAATCGACAATACTATCCGAAGAAATAATCAATATGAAATTGCTCCGCCATCTTATGTTAGCATAATTGAATGCAATCTCAAAATTACTTTTCCATCGAAATTTTAGCGGAATAGTATCCTTTTTCTCAAGATTAACAAAATTCAACTTTAAATTTGTTTTAGCTGTATCCAGTGGTATGTTAAAAGCAACATACATTTCTTGCAAAGGAGTGGATAAAATCATCTTTTTTGCTTGCAATTCAGGTTCAAATAGCGGAATTTCGGCAGGCACACGGAACCGAAACGGACTTTTGAAATCTAATTTGTTTCCAGATGTATCACTGATGACACTGTGCTTTTTGAGTTTGAAATAATAATCTCCTTGCACAAGCTTATCTTTAAAATAAACAAATAAAGCGGAAGGTTCATCGGAATTGAGCGAAACAACTTCTGGAGAACTTTCCTTTCTTCCAGAAGTATCGGAAATGATAAAATCTTGTAAGGCAAAGTTGGAATCCAAGCGAATTGGCTCGCTGAACTTCAATTTTACCACATTTTTCGAAACACAAACGATATCGAACAATTGTGGTGGTGTAACGTCCTTCGGACTTGCAACAATAATTGCAACCGTATCTTTCAAAACTGGACTAATCAATATTGAATCCGAACAAATGCCAAACCCATCTATTCCCTTGTCAAACTCCTTGTTTCCATTATTATCGCTAAAAGCAACCAAAATGTAAGAGCCGGGCTTGACAGCCTCGAACTTGAATATTCCGTTCAGATTTGGTTGCGTACGATAATGAAAGATTTTGTTTATATCCTTCAAAGAATCCGAAACAAGGCTTGTTGGAATGGCATAAATGAACGTTTTCGTTAAATCCTTTGCGAGAACTTTTCCAACGACAACCCCACTATCGATAAATTCACCTGTTGAAAAAAACAAAGAAAAAGGTTCGTTCGGTTTATTCCCGTCTAAATCTGCATAATTAGTACCGAGGAAAAAAGAAATTGTAAAATTTTTAGGCAAATCTTCTAAAAAGCTTATATATAGTTTCTTTCCGCTCCATTTAGCTTCGTATTTCAAAGGAGGATTCAAGAAGATATTGTTTAGGACACTATTTCTATCTACCCATTTGCTAAAAACAATGTAAATTTTTTTATCGGCAAACTTTGTTGTCATATTTTGAGGATAAAAGTCAATAACCTTCGGGGGAGTTTTATCGGGTGGACCCCCGCTGGGTGGTTTCGGGTTTGCACACCCCAAAAGAATAACGGCAACAACAAAAACAAAAAACGAATAAGTTTTCATTCAATCGAAATAAACAATAAATAAAAAATCTAAATTAAATACTAATTTTGAAATGCCATATAATTGGAGAATTAAAATGGGAAGTTTTTTTACAATTAATCCGACAACAGAAGAAGTAATCAAAGAATATCAGGAATTTAGCGACGGCGAAATCGACCAGAAAATCGAAAAAGCCGTTTCGGCATTCAAACAGTGGTCAAAATATCCAATCGAAAAGAGATGCGAGCTAATGAAAAACGCCTCCGATGTTTTATTAAGGAAGAAAGAGGCATTAGCTCAATTAATCACAATCGAAATGGGAAAGCCAATCAAACAGGCAATAGCAGAAATCGAAAAATGTGCTTGGGTTTGCCGATATTATTCCGAAAACGCAATAGAGCAACTTGCCGACATTGAAATTCCTACCGAAATGAGCCGAAGCTATGTTACCTTCCAGCCATTAGGTCCAATACTTGCGATAATGCCGTGGAATTTTCCATTCTGGCAGGTTTTCCGTTTTGCCGCTCCTAATCTTGTTGCTGGCAATACAGCATTGTTGAAGCATTCAAGGAATACTATGGGATGCGCAATTGAAATAGAAAATGTATTTATCGAAGCGGGGTTCCCGGAATTTGTATTCCAAAATTTAATAATTGGTTCAAGCAAATCTGCAAAAGTTATCCAAGACCCAAGAATCAAAGGGGTAACTTTAACAGGAAGTACCCCTGTTGGCAAGGAAGTTGCTAAACTTGCAGGAGCAACGCTTAAAAAGACTGTTCTTGAGCTTGGTGGAAGTGACCCTTACGTTGTTCTCAAAGATGCTCCCTTGGATAAAACCGTTGAAACCTGCGTCACTGCTCGTTTAATCAACAATGGACAAAGCTGTATCGCTGCAAAAAGATTTATTATCGAAAAACAAATTTTCGACGATTTCCTTGATATTTTTACAAATTCATTTAAACAGAAAAAGATTGGAAATCCCCTTAATCCCGAAATAGATGTTGGACCACTTGCCCGCAAAGACTTGCAATTAGACCTTCACAGCCAAGTGGAACGAAGCAAAGCAAACCGAGACATACTCCATCTTGGAGGAGAAATTCCCACTGGTAAAGGATATTTCTATCCCCCTACAATCGTTTTGGTTCAAAAACCAAATTCACCTGTTTTTGTTGAAGAAACATTCGGACCCGTTGCAGCTTTGATTCAAGCAAATGATGAAGAAGATGCAATCGAATTAGCAAATCGGACAAATTATGGGTTGGGCGCTACTATCTTTACTTCGGACATTGAAAAAGGGAACTGGATTGCCAAAACTAAGCTCGAAGCAGGATGCTGTTTCGTTAACGATTTTGTGAAATCCGACCCCAGACTACCCTTTGGTGGGATTAAAGAATCTGGCTATGGACGAGAACTTTCGGTTTTTGGAATAAGGGAATTTGTAAACATCAAAACAGTGTGCATAAAATGAGAAAGTACCTTTTGTTCTTTTTAATCTTTGTCGCAACACCTCTTTTAAGCCAAACTTTACCTTTACCATACAATCTCGATTTTGAAATTGGGGAGCCCGGGAAACTGCCAAAAGGTTGGACGGTTCCTTCCTATGCCGAAAAATTAGGCTACCAAGCATATTTAACCACAGAAGAACCATTTAGCGGAAAATACTGCTTGGAACTTTTTCGCGAAGGCAAATACCAAGAGGACATTTATGGCTCGGTTATGCAGAGTATCGACGCAACCCCCTACCGAGGCAAAACAATACGAATCCGAGCATACATACGCGCCGAAATCCACAGTCCAAAGGGAAGCGCCCATATTTGGGTTAGGGAAAGATTTGGCAATGATGAAGAATCGGGCTTTTTCGAATATTTGCCAAACCAACCCGCGGTCCTACGGCAATGGGAAGTAAGAGAAATACAAGGTAAGATTTCCAAAAACGCCACTACAATTAATTTTGGCTTACTTCTTTTTGGCAATGGTAAAGCTTGGATAGATAGTGCCTCTTTCGAAATTGTTCAGGAGACGAATCAGCCCGCTGAAAAGATACAGATTAGCACTGAACAAATCCAAGACTTGCTCGACTTTGCAAAAGTTTATGGAGTTGTTCGTTATTTTCATCCGCTCTCGGATTTTAGCTATAATTGGGATTGTTTTGCATTGAACTCCGTCACCTTCATTTTAAAAAATCCAGACATACCCATTCACAAAAAAATTCACAAGTTATTTGAACATTATTTAATCACCGATTCGCAAAACGAATATGATTCGACAGGATACCTCTTTTGGATTCACAATGGACTACCATCGGAAAAGCCACATCCTTTTCTGGGTTCCCGCAAAGCCAATCTGCTTAATCCTTTGCGTAAATCCCCGGGAATTGTGCAACAAGTCATAAACATCGAAAAATATCGTGGAAGGAAAGCAAAATTTAGCGTATATTATCTTGGTGAACTATACGACAAATCTGCAAAAATTTTACTTGCTGTTCGCTACGACGACATCAACAACATACAAATTAGTTTCGAGGTAAAACAATTTTTAAATTCAACAAAGCAGTGGCAAAAAATAGAATTAACAACACAAATTCCCCAAAATGCGAGTTTCGCTAAGCCAGCTATAATTTTAATCGGAGAAGGCGATTGCTTTTTCGACGATGCAACATTCAAAACCGATAATGATGAAGAAAACTTGCTCCAAAACGACGGTTTCGAAATGTCGAAAGATTCCTTGCTTGTTTATAGTTGGAGACCCTTGGACATTTCATTACAAAGTGGTTATTTGGCTTTCGTGACCAAAAGCATTGCTAAATCTGGTGCCAAATCGCTTCATCTTTATTCCGACCCAGAAACAAGAATTGCAACGCCTGATATTGGAAATATTTACACCATAAAATTGCACAACGACAGCCTGATTCGATTACCCCTTGTCCTGCCAAACTCGATGGTTGAAAGGCTTTCGAAGGAAACTCCAACAATCGAGGATTGCCATTTTTCACTTAACGATAAAATGTCGCAAGTTTCAATCCTTATTTCATTCTGGAATTTTGTTAAACATTTTGATATTTACTTAAAAAATGAGGCTGAGCTCGAAAAATGGCTCAAAGAATCTTTGTTAAAACTCAATCAAACCGAAACACTTTACGAATTTTACACCTTGCTTTCCAGTTTAACAAACCATATCGAAGACAACTTTGCAAGGATTTTACACAAAGATTTCACAAGCGAAAAATCCTTCCCATTTTTATGGAAGGAAATCGATGGGAAAATATTCCTCACAGATTTGGCACTACAAAATACAAAAGCCGAAATTGGGGATGAGGTGATAAAAATCAATTCATATCCTGTTAATTTCTTTATCGATTCAATCGCTCGCTATTTAAGTTTCACATCCAAATCTTGGAAATTCTTGAAAACACTGGCTTACATCCGAAACAATTTACCAACCGATACAATTATTCTAACACTTAAAAAGCCTAATGGCGAAGTTTTTGACGAAACTTTTACCAAAAGCATTACTTCATTGGAACTTGTTGAAAAAAGACCCGAAAAATTCCAAATTCTTCGGAACAATGTTGTCTATCTTGATTTAACAAGACTTTCGGAAAAAGAATTAAAAGATATTCTCGATACTCTGACTCTGGCAAATTATTTTATTTTCGATTTAAGAGGGATTTCCCTTGTTAGCGAACAGTTCCTTTCACTTTTTACCGACCAAACAATCGAAATTAAACCTTGGAAGCTACCAGTTTTTACATTTCCAGACCAAACGCAACTTTCCTGGCAAGTCATAAACACGAAGATAAACGGAAAATCACATTTCTCCGCAAAAGAAGTTTTCTTCTTAGTCGATAAAAGAACAATCGGAATTTCGGAAGTAATCGCAGAGATTGCCAAAACAAACAAAATTGGAAAGCTCATTGGCGAACAAACAGGTGGAAACCCAATGGAGATGGTTTCGTATCCACTTCCCGGTGGTTTCACTTTTTATTTTGGGACGTTCGTGGTGTTTGATTCTTTGGGAAAGCAAATTTATCCGAAAGGGATTCCTCCAAATATTCCAGTTAAAGAAAAAACGGGCAAAGAATACTTAACCCAAGACCAAATCTTAGAAAAAGCATTGTACTTAATAAATCAGCGATGATATTTTATTGAAATTTTGTAAATTTGTTTTTGTTTTGTTTAACTATTCTTTAAAAAGCTATGAAATATGTATCATTAATTGCGGGAATTTTTGCACTATTTTTGTTTGCAACTGCCAGCAGTTTTGCAAAAACAGATGAAGTTCGACTATTAACAAACGCCCACTGCAGTGGATGTAAAACAAAAATCGAAAAAGCGCTGAAGAAAATTGATGGCGTCGAATCGGCAAGTCTCGACCTTCCAAGCAAAGTCGTTGCTGTGAAATTCAATTCCGAAAAAACCAACATCGATGCTCTTATTGCAGCAATTAAAAAGGCTGGCTACGAAGCAGCTGTTTTTTCCGAAAAGGAAAACATTAATTTGCCCGAACATAAAGACAGTGACTGTAAAGACAAAACTAAAAAGCACGATTGCCCCGACAAAAAATCAAACTCCGAACCCAAAAATAAGACTAAATAAATTATATTTTTGATACAAAACGGGGGGAAACTCGGATAGAAATTCTAAATTGTCCCAAAAAACATTAAAAAGCATTGAGCTTTTTGTCAAAAATTCACTAAAATCAATTATTTTCAACAAGGAAAGCCGAGTTTTCCCCCAAGTCGTTGCTGAACCTTCGCCCACCATTCTTAATTGCAATAAAATTCTACTTTTGCGACCCAACAGAATTGGCGATGTTCTGGTTTCTATTCCATTTTTCCGGAATCTTTCGGAACATCTAAAAGACAAGAATGTTAAAATTGATATTCTGCTAAGTTCCAAAAACATTGTAACCAAACCAGCAATACAGGAATATTTCAATGAAATTTATTGCCTCCCCAGAAATTTACTTTCGGTTGTTCGACTTATAAAAAAGTTAAAACAAAAAAAATACGATTTAATCATTGACTTACTTGATAATCCTTCGTTTACTTCGAGTTTAATTATCAAAGCTGTAAAACCAAGGTATTCCCTCGGATTCGATAAGGAAAATCGAAATGTTTATACACACATTGTACCATTGCCCGATAAATCGAAGGTTCACATCGTAGAACGAATTTGCCATCTGCTCCACCCCTTTGGTATTGTGGCAGAGGAGAATTCCAAATCTTTATTCTTCCAAGCTCCTGATGATGAACTTTTACCTTTAAAGAAAAAGAAACGAATTGGAATAAATCTCTCGGGTTCATCGCCCGAGAAGTTCTGGGGTATTCAAAATTTCAAAAAGCTAATAGAATATATTAACGATAGATTCGATTTTGAAATAGTCGTCTTTGCAACAGGCAAATACAAAGAAATATCAAAAGAATTAAACAATTTCAAAAATGTTTATTTTGCACCTTTTCAAAACGACTTTATTAAATTTGCTTCGATGGTGAAAAGTTGTGATGTTTTGATTACGCCCGATACATCGACAGTGCACATTGCTTCAGCTTTTCAAATTCCCGTCGTTGCTCTTTATACTTATCAAGACCCTAAATTTGGTATGCCGTGGTTTCCTTACAAAACAAAATCCATTACATTAATTTCGAAGCACAATTTTTATTCCGACATTTCTCCCGAAGATGTATTAAATGCTTTAATCAAACTGCTTGAAAGTTGATGGATATATGCATCACTCAATTGGGCACTTTTGGCGATATGATTTTGGCAACTCCTATAATCAAAGTTTTGAAACACTTATATCCTCAATCCAAAATCCATTTTATTGCTGGAAAAAGAAATCACATAGTCATAAAATACCATCCGTTAGTTAACAAAATCTATGTTTGGGATAAAAACCCTATAAAATTAACTCAAGTCTTAGTGAGTTTAAAACTCAAACATTTCGATTACTACATTGACCCCAAAGACCATTTCTCTCGGGAAAGTCTATTCCTTTCCAAAATTGTTAATGCAAAGGTTAAAATCGGGTTAAATTCTTCACACAGAAAAAATTTCCACATTACAATACCAGATGAAAGCCAAAATACCAACCTCCATTTTACTCAACGGGTATTCCAAGCATTTAAAGAGTTGCAAATAAATGTGCCAGCAGACGAGGAAATACCAAAACCAGATTTATATTATTCCGATACTTCAAAACACAATTTGCTTGATTTTTTGGGAAAAAATAACTTATCAGCAAACCAATACCTTGTGTTCAATATTTCTGCAAGCCATCCAAGAAAAACATTCACCCAAGAAACATTAAAGGAAATATTCACAAAATGTTACTTTCCGATTCCAGTCGTTCTTTGTTTCGATAAAAAAGATAAAAACCTTGCAAAAAAGCTGCAAAAACTATTTCCCACAATTAAATTACTTTTTTCGCGTGATATTCTTGATGTTTTTGCTTTTGTGGAACATTCTCGGGCAGCAATCACCCCCGACACATCAATTGTCCATATTGCGACGGCATACAACAAACCTACACTCGCCTTTTATAGTGGGTTGAATAATTTTTTCAAGAAGTTTCATCCAAACAACTCGAATGCCATTGTCGTCCGTGCTCGACCCGGAGACTTTGGCATTCATTCTATTCCAATTAGTAGTATTATTTCATCAATCAATCATTTTTCACAACAAATCAAGGTGGTTCTATGAAACGCTTTTGGCTTTCTCTGTTCGTTTTAGTACTTGCTGTTTCACCTTGCCTGCGTGCACAACAAAACAGCGACGCAGTTACTCTAAAACTATCGGGTTATGTGAAGACCGATGTGCTCTTCGACTTGCGCCAAATCGACCAACTCCGCGAGGGCCATTTCTCCATCCTACCCAAGAAGGAAGTCTTAGACGCAAACAACGAGGATATCAACGCAAAGCCAAACTTCAACATCTTATCCATTCAAACCCGACTTGCTGGAACAATTACTGGACCTGATGTTTTAGGTGCAAAAACAATGGGCTATTTCGAAACAGAATTCTTTGGGTCTACCGATGCAACAATTAACACCCTTCGTTTAAGGCATGCCTTCTTGAAATTCACTTGGGACAATTTTGAGTTTCTTGCAGGACAATTTTGGCACCCGATGTTTGTTGTCGATTGCTATCCCGGAACTATTGGGTTCAACACTGGTGCCCCGTTCCAGCCATTTATCCGAAGTCCTCAGCTTCGTTTGACAACAAAATTTGAACCATTTAAGTTAATCTTAACTGCTTTATCGCAAAGAGATTTTCAAAGTCCCGGACCCGCAGGAAATTCAAGTATTTATCTAGGCAATGCCGTTATTCCAAACCTCAATGCACAAATACAAATCTCCTTCCTAAAAAACTCACTGATTGGCGGTGGTGTTGATTTCAAGCGTTTAGCTCCCCGAATTGTTACAAAAGGCAACAGTAAAACCGACGAGACGGTAGATGGTCTATCTTTCATTGGGTTTTTGAAACTGGCATTCTCCGACTTTTACTTTAAAGCTGAAGGTGTTTATGGCGAAAATCTTGCAGAAATGATTATGCTTGGAGGTTATGCTGTAAAAGATACTACTCAAAAGAAATGGGAATATACTCCAAACAAAAATCTTAGCCTTTGGGGCGATATTTCATACGGAAAGGATATCGAAGTAGGACTTTTCGGCGGCTACTCAAAGAATTTGGGAACCAAAGACAATTACCAAGTGTTTTATGGTCGTGCAGAAGACATTGACGATTTGATTAGAGTTTCACCAAGAATACAATTTACTTTTGGCAAAGTCAAAATTGCAGGCGAAATAGAAACGATGTTCGCAAAGTTTGGAAAAGTGGACAGAAACGACAAGGGGAAAGTTTCGGATACCAAAGGAGTAACAAATATTCGAGGTCAATTAGCTTTTATGTATATTTTCTAAACAATTGTCACACAAGTTTAAAACAAAAAGGGGCTCTCGAAAGAGCCCCCGTTTTTTTATTTTCAATTATATTATTTCCAATCGATTAGCAATGTAAATCTCATTGTATTGGCAAGCGGATGGTTTTCCTCGATGGTGTTGATAAAGCTAAAGTCCAAGCGGAAGATATCATATCGAAGCCCAGCACCAAAGTTCCAATATTTTCGATTTCCCAAAGCCGAAGGTTCGGTGAAATAACCAGCACGCAAAGCAATTAGTTTCTCATACCAATACTCTGCACCAAAAGAAAGCTCAACGCCAGGATTTCGCCAAGCAGTAATGAAAGATTTGGGAACGGGGTCGCTTGAAAGTTGCGTTCGATAAACCAAGAGCTTTGCAATGTCGAGGGCAAATTTCAAATCATTGTACTCATCTTTCAAAATGTTAAAAGCAGTCCCAATTCGAAGAGTTGTAGGTATTGGGTCAGACTCTTTGCGATAAGTTATTTTTGGACCAACATTTTGCAAATTCAACCCAATAGAGAAAATGTNTCCAATATCATAACCGAATACTTCAAGCTTTTTAGGTTTCCAAAGAACTCCAAGGTCAAAGGAGGCGGTACGGCCAATACCCGCATCACCACCGGCAAGAGCACTTGCAGGTGCCAGATTGGACTGAATATATCGTAACTGAACACCAATAGCCAAATCGCGAGCGACTTCGGTTCCATAGGACAAGCCAACCGCAAATTCGTTGGAACGGAATTTTCCCAACGGATTTCCGTTCATATCTGTTCGCGTAAATTCACCCAAGTGCATAAAAATAAAGTTGAAAGCAACAGTCCCATCCAAAGCTTCAAAAAATTGCCCAACAGTTCCATAGCTATAATAAAGGTCTGCATTAAATTGCGGAAGCCACTTTGAGAACGAAAGGGAGATTTGCCTGTAAGGAACAACATCCTCGGGGTCAAATCCCTTTTGAACATAGCGTTGGAAGCCAAGTCCAGCGGGGTTCCAGTAAATTGCATTAATGTCGTCTGCAATTGCAGTTCCAACTTCACCCATACCGCTTGCACGAGCATCAGGTGGAATTGAAATAAACAAAACAGAAGCTCCACCCGCTTGTGCAAATAAACCGCTGCTCCCTGCAAAGAATAGGAGCAATAGAGCAAATCCTTTCAAATTAATTTTTCTTTTCATATTTCACCTATAATACATTTTTTAAAACGAAAATTTTATTTAACAATTGCAAATTTCCCGTTAATAATTGCACTTTGGTTTGAACTTTTAACCTGAATTTGATACAGATAAATTCCACTCGGAATGGAATTTCCATTATTGTCAACACAATTATAATGAATTTCGAAATTACGCAATCTATTTAAATCATACAAATGCTCAAAAATTTCCTCACCAAAAATATTATAAACTCTTAACACAACGCTATAATTCTGGCTTATGTTATGCTGGACACGAAAAACGACATAGCTTTCGGCAGGCTGTGGGTAGGAATTTGGGTTAAGTAGTAAGATTCCGTCATCGGGCGAAGAAACCTTAAATCTTGTTTCAGCAACAGAAAAATTGTTAAAGATGTCCCAAGCCCTGACCCTAATCTTGTGTTCGCCAGGTTCGAATCTGTTGAGATAAGCTTTTACGAATCCCTCTTTGGGGTTATTCGGGGAACTTTGGTATTTATCGGTCAAATCAATTGACTCTGGCTTGTCGTCGAGCCAAGCTTCAATTAAATGCCCGATTCCAACACCAGTAGTATTAATTGCCGTATTGTCATAAAGTTTAACAATCAACAAAGGTGGATTGCTGACAATATCACCTTCGACAAATGTTGTATCATCCAAGAAAATTTGAATTTTGGGTGGCTGGTTGTCAACAGAAAGTATGGTATCGATACCAGAAATTTTTAGTCGATTTTCGAGACCCTTTGCGAACAGATTCCTCGTTGTATCTCTGGCAAATAGCCTGATGGAAATGTTGCCATTAAGAAAGCTAACTTCGTCGGTAATGTAAAACTCTCCGTTGAATCTTCCGTTTACAACAGGAAGAACACCTTTGGCAATAATCCCGCCATCTTTGTAAATCGAATGTATTGTACCGTCAATATCAACAACTTTCTTAAAATAACCAACATCATTGATAATTACTTCAACATTGCCATTAAAAACATCTACAATCGAAGAATCAATATTTGAACGAATTGAACCCTCTACTTTCAGAACAGAAAATGCTTTTATTTTCATTACAGAATCTTTCGGGAGCTTATTCAATTCAATAGAATTTACCTTATCGATTTTTGCTCTCAAATCTGGATTCAAAAGTACGAGCAATGGGTCACCAAATAACATATATTTCATATCATTAAGACCTGAAAGCANCTGTTTGANNGCAAAATAAACTTCACCGAGCGACCTATATTTCCCACCAATTTTCTTATTGAACAGTTCATCAACGAATTGTCTATTTAGAGTTGCATTATTACTTACGAA
>RCNO01000033.1 GCA_003731685.1 Bacteroidetes/Chlorobi group bacterium MS-B_bin-24 | reverse complement strand
GCAGGCGTGGAAATTTATGGCAAATTTTCAAAAATCAAAAAGCAATAACCGAAGACCTTTTGGGAATAATTGATATGAAAATCAATTGGAATGGAACAAACGCTGCTTTTGCAGTTCGAAGAAATATAAACGAATCCGTTACGATTATCTTCTCGGAAAATTATTCTGAGCCTGTTTATTCCAAAAGTTACGAATCAATTCAACAACTCAAGTTGCATCCTACTCTACCGATGACGCTTTTTGTTGGTAAAAGGGGCGAAAACAACTATATTGTGTATGGAAATGTTGAATATCCAATTGGTAATTTCGAGACCTCTCCAAACTTTACATTCGATGGCTCCGAAATTTATTACTGCTTTTGCGATATTGAATGTTATTTTTATGTCGATGGAAAACGCAATACACTTCCCGGTGGTATTACTTGTGCACAAGATGTAGCAAGAAAGCCTAAGACAACTACAATCGCATACACAAATTATACTAACCTTGTTTTACTGGATTTTTTTACAAACATACAATATTCGGGAATGATGGTAGATAAAGGAACCAAAGCAATGTACAACTGGAAAAGTGGCAGATACGAAGCACTTGGGGAAATCAATAATAAAATATATCTTTTAACTTGCAGACCTTGATAAAAATTTAGTGTCTTAATTGAAGAGCATATTTAAGATTCAATAGTACCATCCAATAATTCAATTTGAAGTTTTCCCCTCTTCTTGTATAATCTACGAAAGGCAAATTATAGGCAAAAGATACATCCCCAAAAATATTTATTCCCAAGCGAAAGTTGAATCCAAAAGAAGGGAATAAACTCAGAAGAAATGTTTGGCTTTCGGGCAGGTTTCCTTCCTCAAGCGTCGCAGAGTTTGAGTTGCCCAAAGATAGCTCAATTACTTCTCCATTTTCGAGCCTAACTGTTTTTTGCAGAAGTTCTTTGGTATGGATTATTTTCGACTTTATTTTGTAGCCAACATTTAAGCCTAAACGGACATAAGCAAAATCGAAAGGAAGAAATGCCAAATAAGGAATTAAGTTAATTTGGACAAAGTTCGTTTGGGCTTTTTGTCGAAAAAGCACTGGAACATCCTTAAATACCTGTCCATTTGATGCAGAAAAAGTTAACAATTCACGCTGTTGATATGAAGCAGTGCTACCAACGAAGGTTATTCCCAAAAGAGACCCCCATTGGAATAGGTCGCTAAAATCTTTTCGGTAGTCCGTGCCAATGAAAAAAGTAAAGCCATAGCCGTTTTCGAAATATGGGCAATCACAACTTGCAAAAAGGTTTCCGCTTTGCCACGAAGGACCAGTTCCAAAAACAAAACCAAGTTCAGTTTGCTTTGGACCTTCTGCAGGACCAAGCGGTGATGGACCTTCCTGTTGGGAAAAAAGAAAACTCGATGAGATAATCAAACAAAAAAATATGATTAATTTAGTCATTTTATATCGTTCCTTATTTTTCTAACTTTACAAATTTATGGAAGAAAATAACAACCAAAACCAAGAAAAAAACGAAAATATTAAAAAAAATGGTAACGAAGATGTTTTTCNTGAATTTATGAACAATGTTCGNGCAACCGCTATCAAAATCCTCAATCGTTTCGAAAGGAGCGACTCGTATATAGAAAAGTTGCTCGATAAAGCCATAAAAGAAGGAAATTTCAACGATTTAGACCGGGCTTTATTGACTGAGCTCGTGTTCGGGGTTATTCGATGGAAGGCAAAATTGGATTATGTTCTTGTTGGATTTTACTTTGGCGATTATCTGAAATGCCTTAATGTAGTAAAAAATGCAATGCGAGTAGCTTTGTATCAAATTATGTTCCTCGACAGAATTCCTCTTTATGCCGCTGTNAACGAATCNGTCGAATATGTTAAACGNATNCAAGGCGAAAAAACAGCAAACATTGTCAATGCTGTTCTTCGGAACATCGCACGAAATATAGATAACATCCGATATCCCGAAAAAGAAGAAGATATTGTTTATCACCTATCGGTAATGTATTCCTATCCTCGCTGGATNGTNAAAAGATGGATAGAAATATTCGGCGAGGTTGATGCAGAAAAAATGCTTTTCACAAGCAATCGAAAGCCTTATGTTACTGTGCGGATAAATACATTCAAAACAACAACCCAAAAGGTAACCGAAGAGTTAAAAAAAATGAACGTTCCGTTTTTTGTGTCGCCCTATTATCCCGATTCAGTCGTGATACGAAATCCAAAGTTCAACATTTTGACAACCGANTTGTTCCTGGAAGGTCTGGTTACAATCCAAGATACAAGCGCTACCCTTGCAGCGCTTTTAGCCAATCCCCAACCGGGACAATTAATATATGATTTGTGTGCTGCTCCCGGTGGCAAAAGCTTTGTTTTTGCCGAAAAAATGCAGAATACAGGCAAAGTTATTGCAATCGATAAGTATCCATCCAAACTCAGATTTATCGAGGAAGGCGCCAAAAGATTAGGCTTGACAAACATAGAAGCACAAAGTGGAGATGCACTGACAATTGAATTCGACACCCCTGCAGATATTGTCTTTCTCGATGTCCCTTGCTCTGGCTTGGGCACAATCTCGAAAAATCCTGACATAAAATGGAAACGCGAAAGAGAAGATATTTACAAACTTGCCGAAATTCAAAAAAAGATTCTGGCAAATGCCACAAAGAACGTAAAAGTTGGCGGTGCAATTGTTTATTCTACTTGCACAACTGAACCTGAAGAAAATGAACAGAACATTGAATGGTTTTTAAAGAATTTCCCAAATTTCGAGTTGGACAATGCCGAAAATTATCTTCCTGAAAAAGTTTGCGAAAAAGGATTTTTGAAAACCCTGCCCTTCAAACATTACATAGACGGAGCTTTTGCAGCTCGCTTGATTAGAAAGTACTAATTTGGTTTGTAACATTCTTCTTTATGAAAAGGTAATTCTTTAAAGAATTGTCGTAACTAAAATTTGCGTAACAATACAAGCAATCAAAAAGACAAGTATTATACATTCCAATATCTTTACTTTCGTAACAAGTGCAACCGCTCCTTGTTGGTTTTATCTTAATATTTTGAACATCAGCATAGTGAAATCGCAAAGGATTAACACAACTTGCACTTTCGATATCAAGCTTTTGGGCTAATTCATTTTCGCAACAAAGGCGTAGTTGAATTTTGTGTTCATTTGCAATTCTTTCCATTGCTGTTATGATTTCTGCCTTTTCACCCATTTCTGGGTCGAAAAACTTAATATTATTATTTCTTTCAAATCTTCGTTTAACTTTGGGATAAAAGTCAACAAAACTTGTAATACAAGTTCTTACTTTTCCAGAAAGTTTGAAACATAACTGAGCGAACTTATCTAATATATAATTTTTAGGAGTCAAATTCGAAATTATTATTGGGTCGAAACGCCACTGAATATAATTCTCGCCATACCGGTCATATAAAAATTCAACTAGAAAAAAGACTTTTGAAAGTTGTGGAGATTTTGGTTCTAATACTTTAGGATAATCATTTATCGTTAAATTTAAATAATGATTCCTATTGTAATTATTATCGATAAAATCTAAAGCTTTAAGAAGAGAAATTGGGTAACGGCTCCAAAAAACAAAGCCCAAAACATCATCGGGACCAAGACCAATTCTTTCTACTTTTCTGTTGAATGGATTGGAACATCAACGTAACCATCGTGCAAAACTTTCAAGAACCAATCGCCGAAGAATGCAGGTATATCATTCCTTCGACTTACCGAAATTATTCTTCTTGTTTTAAATAAGCTTAATTTTTTGGACAATCTTAAACTATGATTGCAAATTTTTAGCTACAAAGTCCCAATTAACAATTTCCCAAAATGCTTCGACAAATTTAGGTCGAGCATTCCGGTAATCAATGTAGTAGGCATGTTCCCAAACATCGATTGTCAACAATGGTTTCTTTCCCATTGTCAAAGGATTGCCGGCGTTGCTTCCCTGAATAATCTCCAGTTTTCCATCTGGATTTTTGACGAGCCAAGCCCATCCCGAGCCAAACAATGTTATTGCAGCATTTGTGAATTGATTTTTGAAATTCTCGAAACTGCCGAAGTTCATCTCCAATTCAACGAGGACTAATCCCGAAGGTTTCCCACCCCCATTCGGAGAAAGGCAATTCCAAAAGAAAGTGTGGTTCCAAGTTTGTGCAGCGTTGTTGAAAATCCCACCCGAAGATTTCAAGATGATTTCTTCCAAACTCATTCCTTCGAATTCGGTTCCAGCAATAAGATTATTCAAGTTATTCACATAAGCCTGATGATGCTTACCGTGGTGGTATTCGAGAGTTTCTTCGGACATATAGGGCTTTAATGTATCCTTTGGAAAAGGAAGTTCTGGTAGAACAAAAGCCATAGTAACCTCCGAATTTATAGACTAAACTACCCTTGGCAACCGCAAGTTGGTAAATTATTAGGATTTGAAAAGACAAATCCTTTTCCCTGTGGAGTTTCACAAAATCCAGAGTAACACCCATAAGGTAAAACAAACTTCTTCTATCTATGACAATGCGAAGATTTCCAATCAAGTATTCCCTATCGTTCAATTCATCGTATTCGGTATCGAAACCTAAAGCATAGTTAAATCCGCTGCAACCACCACCTTGAACTCCCATTCTCAAAAAGTAATCTTCGGGAACATTGTTCTGCAACCTGATTGAGTTAATCATTTCGAGGGCGCGGGTTGAAATAAAAATGTCATCATCTGGGGTGGCTCCCTCTATTCCAGTTGGAATTCTTTCGACAGTGATTTCAATTTCTTGTTGTTCATTATTCATAAATTCTCCTTTTTTTAAAAAACAAAATTAATAATCATAGTTTACAAAACAATCATCCGATTTAGGATGTGCTTGGCAAGTTAATATAAAACCATTTTTAATGTCTTCTTCGGTCAATGCATCGGGTTCATCCATTGTTACATTGCCACTCTCAAGTTTAGCCATACAAGTCCCGCAAGTTCCAACTTGACAACTAAACGGAGGGTCAAGATTCGCACGAAACATTGCCTGAAGTATATTTTCATCTTCTTCAACTTCAACATTATGGATTTCACCATACAACTTAACTTTAACAAATTTGGTATCGCCCATAACTCTTTCAGAAACTAAATCAACAAATTCGTTTTTCGTTACTTTTTCCATTGCAGACATTAATTAAAACAAGCCTAATTCAAAGCGAGCAATATCGCTCATACGACTTCTGTCCCAAGGCGGGTCAAAAGTCAATAAAACCTTGGCATCTTTCACATCTGGGATACTTTTGATAGCCTGCTCTACTTCGAATGGCAAACCACCTGCCTCTGGGCAATTGGGCGCAGTTAAGGTCATTAACACCACAACTTCGTTTTCCTTGGTTATCTGAATATCATAAATAAGTCCAAGCTCCCAAATATCAACTGGTATCTCTGGGTCGTAAACCGTTTTGATTGCCTTCACTACTTTATCATAAAGCTCTTGTTTGGATGGATTAACTACCGACGTATTTTGAGAATTGTTGTTCACTTGTTCTTCCATCGCTACTCCACTGTTAAAACAGAATCCTTTTTCTCAATCGCTTCGATTAATGTATGCCAGGCAAGAGTGGCACACTTTACTCGAACAGGGAATTCCCTAACCCCAGCAAATACAGCCAGCTTACCTAATTCTTCTGTATTAACTGGCTCATCGGGCTTGGATGTTAATACATTATGGAACTTTTCGAATAAATTCTTTACTTCATCAAGCGTTTTCCCTTTTAAAACTGTAGTCATTATTGATGCGGAAGCTTTGGAAATCGCACAGCCTACCCCTTTGAATTTCACATCCTCAACTTTTCCATCTTTAACTTTAAGGAAAATCTCTATGTGGTCGCCACACAAAGGGTTATGTCCTACCGCTTTATGAGTGGCGTCCTCAAGTTCTCCAAAATTTCTTGGATTCTTGTTGTGGTCCAAAATCATTTCCTGATAAAGTAAATCAACCTCATCCATTTAAAACCTATTTAAATTTTGCAACAATCTTCTTCAAAGACAAAACTAATTGGTCTATCTCTTCGAATGTATTGTAAAAAGCGAAAGAAGCACGAGAAGTAGCAGGAACGCCAAAGTGTCTCATCACAGGTTCAGTGCAATGGTGACCAGTTCGTATGGCAATTCCATCGCGGTCCAGCAAAGTCCCAATATCATGGGGATGAACATTTTCGACCACAAAAGAAACAAGGCTTGCCTTGTTCTTTGCGTTACCAATAATCTTTACCTCGGGAATTTCTTTTAATCGCTCCGAGGCGTAATTCAACAACTTCGTTTCATAATCAAAAATTACATCTAATCCAATGTTTTGAACATAGCGAATTGCCGAACCTAAACCAATTGCCCCTTCGATGTGTGGAGTGCCAGCCTCAAATTTATGTGGTAGAACATTATAAATTGTCTTTTCAAAAGTTACAGAAAGAATCATATCCCCGCCTCCTTGATATGGAGGCATCGACTCCAAAATTNCTTTCTTTCCGTAAAGCACNCCTATGCCAGTAGGTCCATAAATTTTATGCCCCGAAAACACAAAAAAATCGCAATCAAGCTTCTGCGCATCCACAGGCAAATGTTGTATTGATTGAGAACCATCTATCAAAACAACAGCACCTACATCGTGTGCCCTGCGGATGATGTATTCAATCGGATTTATTGTTCCAAGCGAGTTTGAAATGTGCACAACAGAAACGATTTTTGTTTTTGGCGAAATAATCTTTTCCAACTCATCAAGTATCAACTCTCCATTATCATCAAAAGGAACGACTTTTAACTTTGCACCAGTTTTAGAGCAAACAATTTGCCAAGGCACAATGTTGGAATGATGTTCCATTTCGGTAATGAGAACTTCGTCCCCTTCTTTCAAATTGGTTTCGCCATAGGAATATGCTACAAGATTAATTGCTTCGGTAGCTCCGCGGGTGAAAATTATTTCCTCGTCATACCGAGCATTGATAAACGACTTTACAATGTTACGGGCACATTCGAATTCAGATGTTGCTGCTTGGCTTANATAATGAACCCCACGATGNATGTTGCTATTCAAATTGGAATAGTAATTAGTAATTGNCTCAATTACTTGCTTGGGCTTTTGTGTTGTCGCAGCATTATCGAAATAAATAAGAGGCTTGTTGTGGACTAAACGATGCAAAATTGGAAAGTCCTTTCTTATTTCNTGGACGTCGAACGCTTTCTTCTTCTTGACTTCGAACTTGAGTTCTTTTGTTTGTGTTTCCATCTATTCAGAAGTTTTGATTAATTCCATATCCAATGCACTACAAAAGAATATATCCTCTAAGTGAAGTTTTTTCGCTATTATCTCCTTTAGATAATCTCGCAAAGAAGCAATTTCGATTTTCTCTAAATTTCCAGACACAAATGAATTTAAAAGAAGCGATTTAGCTTTTTCTTTACCAATACCTCGTGAAATAATATAGAAGAGCATTTCCTTATCCAAAAAGCCAGCGGTGGCTCCGTGAGTGCACTTCACATCGTCGGCGTAGATTTCCAATTGTGGTTTTGTATTTATCCGAGCCTCATCCGATAGAATCAAATTCTTATTCGATTGGTAAGCATTAGTTTTTTGGGCATCGCGAGCAACGAAAATTTTTCCATTAAACACGGCTCGCCCCTTCCCGTCGAGTATCCCACGGAAATTCTCATCGCTTTGGCAATTGGGAACATTGTGCATTATCAAAGTGTGGTCATCTACAAAATTGTTTGTATCACAATAGTAAATTCCATTTAAGNTTGCCGAGGAATAAGGACCTTGGAATGCTATATTTAAGTTATTTCTAACAAATTCAGTATTTAAACTAAAAGAATTGCCTTTGAAAATCGAATTGCTTTCGAGCATTACATTTAAGCTGTTAATCAACTTAAGGTTGCTCAAATCGTACTGAACGATATTGACTTCAACTTCCGAGCCATTCTTTTGCAAAATATTTACCATCTCGTTGCCTAAGATAACTTCGCCAGAACCTTTGGAAAATAGCAAAATAATCTTTACACTGGAATTGTCGCCAACTTCAATGAAAGTTAGGGAATTGGAAACAGAAGGCTGAGAGTTGTTATAATCATAGAGCAAAACAATAGGCTTTTCAATTGCAACATTTTGTGGTATATGAATTGAAATGCCATCGGTAGAAAAAGCCAAGTTCAAAAAAGCAAAGGGATTAGTATAATCATAAAATAAGTTAAAGTGGTTAAGAAACTTAGAAAATGTTTCATTACCAAATGTCTTTCCAACTTCAAGTAAATTTGAGCCAACATCAAAATTGCTCTTATCTATGATTAAATTGCCATTGACAATGGGGAAAAATATCGATTCGTCTAATAATGATGACACTAAATGATTGGATTCAAGAAGTAAATTACTTCCTTTGGCGTCGATGGAAACATTAGAAGCAACAAAATCTATATCATTTAAAAACGAGAGATTCGTATATTTCCATTCCTCATTTTTGTGTGTTGGCAGTCCCAATTGAACAAATCGATTGAACACATTTTTTCGGAAGGCTTTAATTTCCTCCGAGGCGGTGTCTAAAACTACCGCTTCAAAAAGATTTTTCATATTTTCGACAAACTTCATCTGGCGAACCTCCTATTTTGAACCATTATTACCATTGCGAAGCCAATCGTATCCTTTCGATTCCAACTCGAGTGCAAGCTCCTTAGTCCCAGAAAGCACAATCCTGCCATCATACATCACATGGACAAAGTCGGGAGTTAAGTAGTTAAGTAGTCTTTGGTAATGAGTTATTACAAGGAAAGAGCGTTCGGGACTACGCAGGGAATTAACCCCATTTGCAACGATTTTCAATGCGTCGATATCCAAGCCCGAATCGGTTTCATCGAGAATCGCAAGCTTTGGTTCAAGCATAGCAAGATGGAAAATTTCATTGCGTTTTTTCTCGCCGCCCGAAAATCCTTCGTTGACATTCCTTTGTAAGTAGGAAGCATCAAGCCCAACCAAAGCAGCCCGCTCCTTCATTAGTTGAAGGAAATCGAAAGCATCGAGTGGTTCAAGTTGCCTATATTTCCGAATTTCATTTACTGCAGTCTTCATAAAATTGGCATTGGTTACGCCGGGAATTTCAACAGGATATTGAAAAGCAAGGAAAATACCTTCGCGGGCTCGTTCTTCGGGCTCCATTTCCAACAAATTTTTGCCCATAAAAATAATTTCACCTTCGAGAACATCATAACCCGGCTTGCCCGCAAGTACATTTGCAAGAGTGCTCTTCCCTGTTCCATTAGGACCCATAATGGCATGAACCTCTCCAAGATTTATTGTTAGATTCAGCCCTTTGATGATTAACTTGTCCTCGATACCAACTTTTAAGTTATTAATTTTCAAAAGTTCCATAAATTCTCCAAAAAATTATCCTACACTACCTTCTAAACTAACTGAAAGAAGTTTTTGTGCTTCGACAGCAAATTCCATCGGAAGCTGATTTAAAACTTCACGAGAAAAGCCGTTAACAATCAAACCAATTGCGTCTTCCTTCGATATTCCACGCTGATTGCAATAAAAGAGTATCTCATCGCTGATTTTAGACGTTGTTGCTTCGTGTTCGACGATAGAATTGCTATTGTTCACTTCAATATATGGGAAAGTGTGGGCACCGCATTTGTCCCCAATCAAAAGTGAATCACATTGGGAATAATTTCGTGCACCAACTGCTTTCTTCGAAATTTGAACCAAACCACGATAACTGTTGTTACTACGACTTGCTGCTATTCCTTTCGATACAATACGACTTCGTGTGTTTTTGCCAAGATGTATCATTTTTGTACCAGTATCTGCCTGCTGATAGTTGTTTGTAATTGCAATTGAATAAAATTCACCTACAGAATTGTCCCCCTTTAGAATACAGGAAGGATACTTCCAAGTAATTGCCGAGCCTGTTTCTACTTGTGTCCAGGAGATTTTTGAATTTTCGCCCAAACAAATTCCTCGCTTAGTAACGAAGTTGTAAATTCCACCCCGACCTTCCTTATCCCCAGGATACCAATTTTGCACTGTTGAATACTTAATTTCTGCATCTTTCAAGGCAATTAATTCAACAACAGCAGCGTGAAGTTGATTCTCGTCGCGAATAGGAGCAGTGCAACCTTCAAGATAACTTACATAACTACCTTCGTCGGCAATTATCAAAGTTCTTTCGAACTGGCCAGTCTCGGATGCGTTGATTCTAAAATAAGTCGAAAGTTCCATAGGGCATCGAACACCTTTCGGTACGTAAACGAAAGAACCATCGCTAAACACAGCGGAATTTAATGCAGCAAAAAAGTTATCGGTATATGGAACAACGCTTCCAAGATATTTCTGAACAAGGTCTGGATGATTTCGAATTGCTTCGTTTATTGAACAAAATATTATGCCAAGTTCTTCTAACTTCTCTTTAAAAGTAGTTGCAACGGAAACACTGTCCAAAACAGCATCAACAGCAACACCAGCCAATATTTCCTGTTCACGCAAGGGGATTCCAAGTTTTTCGAATGTTCGCAAAATCTCGGGGTCAACTTCGTCGAGCGATTTGGGCTTCTCTTTCAATTTCTTCGGAGCAGCATAATAATAAATGTCCTGATAATCTATCGGAGTATATTCCACTTTTGCCCAATGAGGTTCTTGCATTGATTTCCAGTAACGAAACGCTTTCAGTCGCCATTCAAGCATAAACGGCGGTTCCTTCTTCTTTTCCCAAATAAATCGGATTATGTCTTCATTTAATCCTTTTGGTGCAAATTCCTGCTCAATTGGCGATACAAATCCATATTTATATTCTTGCTCGGTAATCTCCTTCAATAATTCATCATTTGGCATACTTGACCTCATTTTGTTGGACATTATTGTTTATGTCATTTTTAAGAACAGATAGATTTATAAGTTCTTCAAGGGTAATTGAACCTATTAAATTTGTAATTTTTTCCTGCAATTGTTGCATAGGTGTTTTGATAAGGCAAATATTGCTTCGCTCACAAATAGATTCATCACCAGATACACATTCAACAACGGACAAAGGTTCATTTAAAGCTTTAAAAATTGCAGAAATCCTAATCTCTTTTGGCTCCTTAGCAAGTTGATAACCACCCTTAGTTCCAAAATTCGAAATCAAAATGTCGGACTTTGCAAGTTGAGCAAGCGTTTTGGAAAGAAATTCGTAAGGTATATTTAAATTTTCAGAAAGTTCTCTTGCAGAGAAAGAGATTCCACGAAACATTCCTAAATACTGTAAAGTTCCCAATGCATACTCAATTTTTTTCGAAAACTTAATCATTTATTCTGTAATTACGAAAAATTCAAAATTAAGAAACGAGAGTAAATTCCGATTATTTTAATCGGATATTATTTTTGATTTGTAATTATCGGTGTTTCTATTGTTATCTTAACTGTTCGACAATAGAAGCGACCCTCGGGCAAACTATTATCATAAAGAAGATAGCTTTCGCCGACGCCAACGGTGTTTGCATTATTCAATCCAAGCCAACGAGCAACTTCCCGTGCACGCTTTTCTGATATTCTTTTATTTACCTTTTCATCCCCGATATTGTCTGTAAATCCTTCAATGGTAACTTGCGAATATGGAGTAAAGCGTCGGGTGATGAAGTCGAGAACATTTTTATGTTGCCTTTCAAGTTTTGAGCTTCCAAAATCAAAAAGAATCAAACTGTAATATTCGAATTCACGGTCGGTGACTCCTTCCATTCTTTTTTTATCTACAGTTATCTTATTCACAAACAAAGGTTCTGCAGTTGCCTTGCCAACTTGTTCCAACGAATCAACCACATTGTATTCAATATCCAACTTGCCACCAAATACCACCTTTTCGAAGGCTTTATCATCCAATTCCCATTCGATTTGCTTCGAAGGATTTCCCGCTCCAATTATTGATTTGACAAGTTCACCATTTTGTTTTATGTTTATTGCCCATTTTTTAATCCCAACGCTGGTCTGCTGCGATGGAAAGAAAACTATTTTGCCTTTTTCGATTTTGCGTAAAGTATCGACCGAAAGAACTGGTTCAAGAATTCTCAAATCGTCAGTAATAATTTCAACTCTACGGTTCTCTTCGTCGCCTTGCGGGTCATCGGGGTTCGATGGCTCTTTTGGCAAATTTCTTGCCTCTACCTCTATTCGCGACGGCTCTATACCCCAAACATTAACGAAGTAGTCTTTGACTGAAACCGCCCGCTTGTACGACAAATCTAAATTATTTTTCTCTTCCCCTTTACCCGAGTTAGTCCCAATCAATTTAACTTTGGTCTCGGGCGATTCCTTCAACTTTTTCCCAATGATATTTAGAATATGATAATATGTTTGTAAAACATCGAGCGAAGCCAATTTTTCTAAGCTAAAAGTTTTCGTTTCGCTCGGCGTAAGTTTTATGTAGCGTTTGGGAATCTCAAACGAATTATGGTCGAAGAAAATGTAATTCAACAACGGTTTCATATTTAAAGAAACAAAATCCTCAATTTGCAATTGAAGATTTTTCTTCTCAACACCTGTTGAATCAAAATATTTATAAGAAATGCGAGCTGAAATCGATGGTGGAAGCAAAGGTTGCGGAAGAGGTAAAAGCGGGGGTTCGATTGGTGGCGGAGGTGGTGGGGGTGGTGGTATAGGCTCTCGGAATCGTACAGATACACCAGCACGAAGTAACAATGTGTTCCAAGTTATCCCTTTGATTTGATTGATAAAGTAATATCGGAGGCTTACTTCAGGATAAATGAAAAACAACCCGCGACGGTGGGCTGGAAATTCGGCGCTAACACCCAAATTAATAAACGGGGTAAGGGTTCTTACCTCGGGAATATCACCAGAATATTCATTTCTTGTCCGAAGTCCATTGTTGAAAGTACCGCGGTCTGCTGGCTCTGTGATTACTTCTTTCTGATGGAACCAAGCTTTAGAGACATAGGAAAGACCCAGCCCACCAAAATACCAGAAAAAGAAATCAGTCGTAAAATTGGCATTTAGTTCAAATTCAAAGCTTCTAAATAGGGTTTTCAATTGATGTTCAAATTTGCCATCTTTGGCAATTCCATCAACTATTACCGTTGTTTTCTCTTCTCGATTAAAATTGGCTTTGCCTTCCCGGAAAAAAACTCGTGGAGAAAGAAATAAATAATCGTAAAGGAAGTAATCGGCTAATACTCCAATGTTCCAGCCCCAGCCAAATCCAAAATTCATCTTGGGCGAACAGCAAGGAATTCCCGAAAATTGATTGAAACTGGTGAAATGAAAAACTGGATTAAATCCAAGCACCACCCCAAACTTTGGCTTGGTTGCATAACCCTCGTTTAAACTATCGATATTATAAACGTCGTTGTTTTGTGCAAATAAACAATAAAAATTAATTAAAATAAACAAAGAAAACCTTAACAACCGACTAAACAAAACCTCCTCGTCGAAAGTAAATAAAAGCAAAATTAAACAAAATTCGGCAAATCTTTGCTTTTGAGTATCTTTACCAAAGTTGTTGCAAAAAGATACGCCTCGTCTTTGGAACTCGACTTAAGTTGCAAATCCAAATTCACAATTTCCTTAATTGCATCTTTTATTTCTTGCTTTGAGTATTTCTTTAATCCAACATCATAATCTTCGAAAAAAAACGGATTAACACCAATTGATTTTGCCAAAGCCGTCTTGTCCTTGTTCTTTTTGATTTCCTCGGTCAAAATCAAAAGGTTTTTATAAAATTTCAAAATAACACTTGTTAAAAGTATGGCTTGTTTAGATGATTCCAAAACTTTATTAATAAACTCAATAGAACTTGCTAAATCTTTTTTAGCTAAAAGCGAAGTGATTTCGAAAACATTTAAAACTTTGCTTCCCGACGAAATTTCCAAAACATCAGATAAAGACAAATCCTTTCTTTCGCCTAAAAATGTTTTTATTTTCTCTATTTCGGTATTAATTTCCCATAAATTCGGGTTCAGGATACTCAGCAAATATTCCACAACTCCATTTTCCACCACTATACCATATTCATCAAATTTTTTAATCGTCCACTTTTTGATTTGCTCGCTTGAAAGCTTTGGAAATTCAATCCAGCTGTGATGATGAAGCAGAATATCAAAAGGGAACTTCAAATCTTGTAGAACTTGTTTATCTTTTTTATACTTTTTCGTTAACCCATCCAAACTCTGTTCAAAAGAAAGAACTATCAGAAAATTCCCAGCAGGAGGCGAAAGAATTATCCTTTGGAACAACTCTTCGGAGAGCTGAAGTTTTTGCTTTTTCGCTTTTCCACCGAAAATCTGCTCGATGCCTTTGAAAACAAGCAATTTCCTTTCGCCAAATAGTCCTTGCGTTGTAAAATTCTGTAGTATTTCAACCAAATCCTCACTATTAGAAATGCTATCGGGAACGACAACTTGAATTTTAATTTCATATAAAGAGGTTATCTTTTCGACAAGTTTTCTATATGCATCGTAAACGAGGAAATCTTCCTCCCCAAAAATCGTAATTACACTTGGTACATTTTCTTTCGAAAGCAATAAATTCAAATCAGTGAGCATTTTCTTTCATTGAAAATTTCAAGATGGTTCAGAACTGCTTTCGTTCGTGTTCGACTCTTTTGTTTTTTTGATATAATCCAGAACTCGCGAAACTTTCGAGACCAAGATCTTATCGGTTACTGGCTTTAAAATATAATCGTCAATGCCAAGACGAAGCAGAGAAGCAAAAAGGTCTTTCGATGCAAGAGCAGTACAAGGAATAACGTGCAACTTTTCTAATCGCTTATCGGCTCGAATTCGACGAAAAAAAGTATAACCATCCATAACAGGCATTTCCATATCCAAAATCAATAGGTCTGGCAGATTTTTTTCCAAAAATTCGAACCCTTCTTTTGGAGTTTTGACAGCAACAACCTCAACATTCAACTGCTTTTCCAATATAAATTTAGCATATTGCCTAAAAAGGTCGTCATCATCAATAATTAACACAAGGAATTTCTTTTCACTATCCATAGAAAATCAAAAATTTTATTTCATTACCAAAATATTAGCAGGAATGGCGCCATATTCAGCAAGCCTAATCAATGCTCTCTTTGAAGCTTCGCTTATCACCTCGCCACTAGCTGCAACCAACAACCCCGCAGGCGTGTAATAATTCTGATAAATAACCATTCCGGGTTCTAATTTTTGCACCGGGACACGAACAATAATCTTTTGCCCCAGAGCTTTCCGCTCTTCTTCCATAATTTGAACAAAGGCTTCGACAAATCTTTTCTCGAATAGTACGCCAGCCCGCTGATGCAAATAGCCAATAGCTGTCAGGAAGCGATTCCCGCCGACATCAACTTTGCTTGGTGGCAAAGTGGTTTGTGTTGTTAAACTGACCATCCGCGGGTCATTTTCTTTCCTATTCTTATATACTAAATTATGAAAAGTATTTACAATTGCAATGACTTGAGCACCGGGGTGTATTTGTTTCCCTTTCAAACCTTGTGGGAATCCAGAGCCATCAAGATATTCATGGTGTTGATATACAATTTCTGCGATAATGTTAAAATCGGAGAATTTCTTTAATATTTCCCGTCCTAATTCACAATGGGTTTGATAATAGGACATCTCCTTTTCATTCATTTCCTGAGGGAATTTTGCAAGTATGGCATCTTTAAATCCAACTTTCCCAATGTCGTGAAGAAGTCCAGCAACTTGTACCTGCCAGATTTCTTCATCAGTCATTTTCAAAGCCTGTGCCAACTTGACAGCTCGCGTAGAAACAAATCGTGAATGGGAACCTTCGTAGAACTTTTCTTGAAAAGCAACAATCGAACCTAATATTTCGATAAACTGATAAATGCTATTAGCAAATCGAGTGGAAATAGTTTCCAAAACAGTTTCCAAATCTTCGATATGCTCTTGTTTCTCCTTCAATTGAAGGCTTAAACTCTGCAACTCTTCTTGTAGTTCTTCTTGGTTCAATGAATTGTTCTGAGTATCTTCCATACATCAATTTGACAATGAAACAAAACTAACATTTTCGGTTTTAAAGCCAAGAAAAGTTTGAGCAATGTCCGAAAAATTTGAAGTATAATCGGTAAGATAAAACTCTACATCAGGCTTTTGGGAAATCACATCTTTTTCTCCAACCAAAAGATTCTTTTCGGCTAACAAGCGAAGAGCATAAATCGCAGCCTGCTCGCCCGAATCAATAAGTTCCACATCGGGCAAAATCTCCGAAATTACTTTCGACAACAAAGGATAATGTGTACAGCCCAAGATGAGTGTATCAATATTAAAATTCGGAAAATCTGAAAGATATTCTCTGGCAATAAGTTTTGTAGCAGGATGATTAATAAATCCTTCCTCGACAAGGGGAACAAAAAGAGGGCAATCACGCGCGAATACTTCTACATCTCCTTTCTCAGAACTTTTGATAAGGGCATCTTGATAGGCATTACTATTAATTGTGGCTCGTGTTCCAATCACACCAATTTTTTTATTCTTACTTAACAATAATGCGGATTTTGTCGCTGGTTTAATCATTCCAACAACTGGTACATTTGAATTTTGTTCGACCACATCTAAGGCAACGGAGGAAACTGTGTGGCAAGCAACAACTATCAGTTTCACGTCCTTCGACACAAGGAAGTCAGTGCATTCCTTTGCGTATCTTTTTATTGTCTCGGGAGACCTATTCCCATAAGGAACTCTTGCAGTATCCCCAAGATAAATATACTTCTCAAAAGGAAGATACTTTAGGAACTGTTTTAGCACACTTAATCCGCCAACACCCGAGTCGAAAACGCCAATTTTTTTATTTTGCTCAAACAATTAATTTTTTCCATTATTAAAGAAATTCAAAAATATGAAAATTAAAGAAATTTAGTTAATTTTCGTTTTATTTATTTAACAACTATGTTTATACAATATGGAGTTCAAAGACTACTACAAAATACTTGGAGTCGACCGAAACGCATCCATTGATGAAATTAAAAAAGCATATCGCAAATTAGCCCAGAAATACCATCCAGACAAAAATCCCGGAAATAAAGAAGCAGAAGAAAAGTTCAAAGAAATTAACGAAGCATACGAAGTTCTTTCCGACCCGGAAAAGCGAAGAAAATATGATAATCTTGGAACCTCTTGGTTTAATTTCCGGCAACAAGGTGGAACTTCCGACCAATTCAACTGGTCCGATTGGTTTGCCTATGAACCAGTCGGTACCAAGCGAACCAAACGAACCGGCTTTTCTTACCTCGATGAAATTCTTGGTTCAGGAGGTACTTTTTCAGACTTCTTCGAAAAGATTTTTGGTTTCGATTTCGGCTACAAATCTCCTCAAAGAACCAAAACTCAACAAACTCAAAGGAATACTAATGACATTCATTACGAATTGCAGATAACATTGGAAGAAGCATTTAAAGGCACTACAAAAGTGCTTGAAATCCAGAACAAAAAAGTCGAAGTCAAAATAAAGCCGGGAATTGTTGATGGGCAAATGCTAAAGATACCTTTACGAAGCGTCCTCGGACCCAATTACACTGGAGATTTGCTGATTACTGTAAGAATACTACCACACAAAAAAGTTGAACGCAAAGGCGATGACCTTTATGTCGACGTACCCATCGACATTTTCAAAATGATACTCGGAGGCGAATCGAAAATCAGAACATTCGGTGGTTTAATTAAATTCAAAATTCCGCCGAAATCGCAAAATGGTACAATTTTGAAGTTAAAAGGTCAAGGAATGCCCAAATACAACAACCCAAACGAACGTGGTGATTTATACTTGCGTCTTATAGCAAAAATTCCAGAAAACCTTAACGAAAAAGAATTGGAACTTATCAAAGAAATTCAAAATTCACGAGAAAAGTAAATATGAACCTCCTTACCAAAAAATTTGTTAATTTTGTTCTTTGCATACGAAATTTTTTGGGGGGGAGCGTGTCGAAAACTTTCATCAGTCTTTCTTTACTTTTTATTTTGTTTGTTTCTTTTGGTTACTCTAAAACTCAACTTTTAGATGTAAATACCAAGCAAAATCAAACCTCGATTCATTTTCTCCTTTTCGATACTTCATTTAATTTTCAATTCAACTTACAGAAAAATAATTTTCAAGTCTTCGAGAATTTTGTCACCGTTCCCGATTTTTCTTTAACGCCACCAGTTCCACCAAATGACAATCCCGCTTCAATTTTATTCCTATATGATTTGTCCATTGGAAATTTGACCCAAACCGAACAAAATCAAACTCTGGGTACAAATTTGATTAAGTATCTCGGCAAAGAATTTCAAAAAGACGAAAAGGCTCTGCTTGGCTTCGAAATGGAAAACTACCTGCTTTGCAATTATACTACAGATTTAAGTAAATTCAATTCAGCTTTGCAGCTAATACAAACAAAACCTTCATCAAATTTCGATTCTGCATTCTTTTGTTTCAATTTCGGGGCTTTGGAATTCCAAAAAAATGCTAAATATCCACCGGTTGTAATTCTAATAGTTGACAAAAATCGAGATTTCGATGTTGAGTCTATCATCCAATCTGCTACTAACAAAAACATCAGAATTTTTGTCATAATGGTAAACAACAAAATTTCTGATAAATTAAAAGATTTAGCCAGAAAAACTAACGGGAGTTATTTTGAATTTTACAATGCCACCGATTCCATATCAATTTTTAAAGCATTAAGTTTCATTATTCACAACGGGTCACCTGCCATTATTACTTGGGACAATCTACCTCTTTGCAGCAAGGAAAGAAACGTTGAAGTCATTTACAAAAACCAAGACACATTAAGATTTTCAATAGTGTTAGAAAATCCAAATTTTCCACAGATTAGCACAGTTCCGCCCTTTTTGCGTTTCAGTTCAGTCATTCCAGGACTTTCCCGCGACCTCGACTTAATCATCATTGCACGAAATCGTGACATACAGCTGGATAGCTTCAAACTCAACGACCCACATTTTCAAATCGTTTCAGGAAACTTGTCCAGTCCTATTGTTTTACCCAAGGATTCTGGATACAAATTGACTATTCGTTTTACCCCAACAGATTCTTCAATTGTTTTCGACACCCTTGTGATTTTCTCCGATGCTTGCAACATTAGAAAAATTAACATTACCGGTGGATTTCCCAACAAAAAGCCCCGTGAAAGAACTTTAAATTTGCTTTCCCCAAGATGCAACGACAAATTTTTCATTGGCGATACCATTCGTATCCGCTGGGAAGGTCTTCTTCCTGCCGATGTTGTGCAACTTCAATACTCCACCGACAATGGCAATACTTGGGATACACTCGCGTTTAATGTTTTAGGCTTGGAATACCGCTGGTGGCTCGACCCAGCCAAATTCCAAGAAAGCGATAGTTGTTTAATTCGCATCATTCAGATCTGGCCTAACAACGCTGGTGAAACAATAGAACTAAGGCATCCAAGTTCAGTAAATTGTACCAATTTCAATCGCGATGCCTCACTTGTTGCCACTGCCACCAATCACCCCGATGAATTTGCTTCTGTTTGGAATCCCGGAACGGGCAAGAAGATATTTACATTAAAAGGTCACCGCCGTCAAGTCAATTGGGTTTCATTCGATAATCAAGATAGATATGTACTTACCGCTTCCGACGACTCAACTGCGATTCTTTGGGATGTAAAAACAGGCGACTCTTTGTTTACATTTTCCGGTCACAATGGAAAAGTGACTTCAGCAAATTTCAGCCCCGATGGCAATCTAATTGTTACCTCTGGCTCCGACGGAAAAGCTTACATTTGGGATTTGCGTAAGAAAAAAGTTCTACAAACACTCTCTTCTGGCATTAATCCAATTTATTTTGCAAACTTTCTGCTCGATTCTAATCTTGTGGGCTATGCAACATACGACGGAAATATCTACATTTTTGATATTCAAAAAAATAAAATAATCAAAACCTTTGCCACAAAATTTTCGAACAACCATATACATCATTTTTCTTTCCATCCAGCGGTTAATCTTTTGGCTGATGCCTCCCATCTTGGCTTAATTTTCATCTGGGATTTCGACCTGACCGACACCCTCAATCAAAAGGTCTTCCCTCGACACATACTTACTCACGACTCCCTTAGCTACCCGGCGATCAACACAGCTTATTTTAATTCCACAGGTCATTGGCTGATTACTGCTGGAAGCGATTCGAAAGTTTTCCGCTGGAACCCTGCTACCGGGGAGCTTATCGATTCAGTTGCCATCGGAGAACACTCGAATTCGGTTACCTCTGCGCTTTTCAGCTTCGACGATGCTATGCTTTTGACATCAAGTTGGGATAGCACTGTAAAAATTTTTAATCGAACAAAACTTGGCTTGCAAATCGATACTACTGATTGCACTTTCTCAATCAACAAGCCCAATATCGCAACTTATGATTTTAATCTTGGCAAAGTTGCTCTGGGAAAATCGCTCGACAGCCTTCTTAATCCAATTATTGTAAATAAATCAAATATCCCTCTAAATATTAAAAAAATCGAAGTCATTGGTACTAATGCCCAAGAATTCAAAATCTTGCAAACCAAAGAGGCAACAAAACTTAATCCCGGCGATTCCTTTTTCGTGTTGATTAATTTTGCTCCACTTGATACAGGCTACAGAACTTCAAAAATCAAATTTTACTACGAAGGGAACTACACCGAAGCAACTTTAACCGGCTATGGCTTCATCCCACCTTTGCGAATTCAACCTAATTTCATTGACCTTGGAAATGTTGAATTTGGTGAATACAAAGATACTTTGCTTTCTTACAACATACAAAATCTTTCATCAAAAAATGTAATCATTAGTTCCATCAAAAACCTTGGTCCCGATTCATTAAACTTTTCGATAATCGATGGTGGAAATCCTGATACTTTGAAACCGCAAGGCTACCACCCAATGACCATTCGCTTTACACCCGATACACTCGCTTCCCGTAATACAATCATTGAAATTAAATCGAATACCGAACCTTCTTCTTCTTACATTCAAATTAAAGGGAACGGAGTTTTTCCAATTTTCGATACACTAATAATTGCTGTCGGGAACTATCTTGCAAAACCGGGTGATATACTCAAAATACCAATAGTTCTCCGAAAGAAACATTTTGCCAACTCAATTTCAGATTACAAAGGCTTTGCATTCGACTTAACTTTTAACAAAACTATTCTTCAGCCCCTCGACACGATGTTCAAATCTACAATTTTCGACAACAACAGAATTTTAAAGGTAAAAGCAAATTATGAAAATCCAGACGACTCAATTTTAATTACGCTAAATTTCAAAGTTGGTTTAGGAAACGATAGCATCACACCGTTGATTATTTCAAACAGTTATCCTTTGGGGAAAGGGAAAATTGTCATTTACGAAAGCTCAGGAAGTTTAAAATTGACAAACCTTTGCAACCAAGGAGGAGTTAGGCTTTTCGAACCCGACGGTAAAATTTCTATCAACTCAATCCAACCAAATCCAAGCAATGGATTGATTACCATTGACCTTGATATCGTCGAAAACGGAAAAACTAAACTGGAACTTTACGACTATTCGGGCTCCTTGCGAAAAACATTGCTGAATCAATCCATCCAGTCGGGCAAGTATTTGCTTAACTTCGACCTTTCCGAATTACCCAATGGTTTATATCTTTTAACACTTAGAACTCCAAGCCAAATTTTGACTAAAACATTACAAATAGTCAAATGAAAAAATTTTTTTCACATTTTTTGTTATTTCTTTTAACTTTTTTCATTGCTCTTTCCCAAGAAAAAAATCCCACTATATTGAAAATTATAGCCGATAAATATTCCGAATCAATTACCCAATCAAACGAACCAATACGATTTAACTTCGTTAGGCTTGGCAACCTTAAACGCAAAACAATATACATCGAAAACGCCGGCACTTCTGTTTATCAAATTCAAGGCATTACTTTTCTCAACAATGGCTTGGGAGTATTTACCTTCAGTTCCACCCCTTCTGTTCCAGTAACTTTACTCCCTTCGGAGGCTATATACATCACATTGAATTTTCAGCCAGACAAAATCAACAAATTTTACGATACTTTGCTGATTAAATTCACCGAACCATTTGATTTTATATATTCTTTGCCTATCGAAGGAAGCTCCATAGCTTTTAACTTGCTATATACAAAGGACACAAGCGAATTTGTTGGAACAAATAATTTTTCTGTGCCTATTTTTCTAAAAGGAGACCCCGAGCTTACCGAAGGTATTCCTTTGAATTTTACTTTTTCCGTTTGTGTAAATTCTAAGCTATTTCTGATTGATAGAATAAGTAACGGAACTATTATCGAAAATAATTTTAACCAAACTTTCAACATACTCACAATTTCGACAGGCAATATTATTTTGGATTCCTCAACGAAAATTGTAACCAATTTGATAGGTCGCCTGCTTCTTTCCGACCAAGATACAACCATCATTAGTTTCGATAGTGTTGAATTAGATATACCCGGAATTTACATCCAAACTCAAAGCGGAATCGTTTCGTTGTTGGGAATTTGCGTTTCCGATATTTCTTTGATTGACTTCGATAAAAATATGATAAAGTTTTCCGTTCCCCAAGTTACAAGCTTTGGAACACTTAAAATTCAATGTGACTACAACTTCAGCGAAAAGAGAGCTTTGAATGTTAAACTTTTTGATATTCTTGGAAAACTTGTGTATTACAAACAGATTTCTTTAGAACCCGAAATTGAACTTCCATTAACCTATCTACCTTCCGGGATTTATCGAATCGAGATAGAAGATTATTTAACAAAATATTCCAAAATAATAAGCGTTATTAAATGATTTTGAAAAAGCAAAACAATTCAAATGATTAATGCAGTTAGGGGAACAAAAGACATACTACCCAGCGAAATTCCTTTATGGTATTTCGTCGAAAAAACTTTACATAATGTTTCCAATTTATTTGGCTTTAAAGAAATAAGAACGCCAATTTTCGAGCGAACTGAAGTCTTCCTTCGTTCCATTGGCTCCGAAACAGATATCGTCAATAAGGAAATGTACACATTTTTAGACCGAGGCGGGGATTCCATCACTCTTCGACCCGAAATGACTGCTTCGGTCGTAAGAGCAATCATTCAAAACAACTTGTTAGCCGAAAACTCTATTCTTCGCCTTTGGTACTATGGTCCTTTGTTTCGATACGAAAGACCACAAAAAGGAAGACTCCGCCAATTCCATCAATATGGAGCCGAACTTATTGGTTCCCCCGAGCCCGAAGCCGATGTCGAAATCATCCTTTTAGCAAAGGAAATTGTTGAACGCCTTGGCATTTTAAATTATAAATTGCTCTTAAATTCAATTGGGAATAGAACATCCCGACAACGCTATAAACAAGAACTTATCTCCTACTTCGAAAAATATGCCAATAGCCTTTCCAACGACAGCCAAGAGAGATTAAGAAAAAATCCACTGAGAATACTCGACTCGAAAGATGAACGGGACTTGGAAATCATTAAAAATTGCCCCAAAATCTACGATTATTTCGACAAGGAAAGCCTCGAGCATTACAACAAAACCAAAGAACTTCTCGCTTTGAACCACATTGAATTCCAAGAAACTCCCCATCTCGTTCGTGGTCTCGATTACTACACCCACACCGTTTTCGAGTTCCAAAGCCCAATACTTGGGGCACAGGATTCCTTCGGAGGCGGAGGCAGATACAACGAATTGTTTACGGAATTTGGTTTCAAGAAAGAAGTGGCTGCTACTGGCTTTGCATTGGGTATAGAAAGAATTCTCCTCATTTTAGAATCTCAACAAAAAACTTTACCAAACGGCTCACCTCTTGTATACATTGCATTTAATAAGCCCGAGTTTATTTCGAAGGTTTTTGAAACTGCTTACTTCCTACGCAAACACGATATCCCTACCCTTTTTGATGTGCAAAAGAAATCCTTGAAAGCACAAATGAAAGAAGCAAACAAATATGGCGTCAAGTTCGTAATCATTTTTGGTGATGATGAAATAAATAATAATACCATTACGATAAAGGATATGAAAAAGAGCGAGCAAACCACATATCCTTTCGAAAAGGGAATAGAAATAATACTAAATTCCAAATCGGCAAATGAAGATAATTAGACTCTCTTCTTCGAACAAGTGGCAAATCAAGTTATTATTCATAGTTGTTGCCTCGATTATCATTTTCTTAATAATGCTTTTCACCAACCAATTAGTCAACGAACTTGTTCAAAGAGAGAAAGAGTCAATACAATTGTTTGCCGATGTTTACCGAAGATATACCAGCCCAAACACAAATCCCGAAGACCTTGACTTCCTTGTTTCCAAATTATCCAACTTGATTAAGTTCCCAATGATTATGACCGACGAGAACGACAATCCAATTTTTCCTTTTGAGTCGTATACTTTGAACATCAATTTCAAGCCACAATGGACAACAGAACAGAAAAGGCAATACCTAAAAAAAATGATTAGCGATATAAAAGAAAACTATCAGCCAATCATAATTTATAATGAAAACGGGGAAATTTTTGCAAAGTTTTATTATTCTCATTCAACTTTAATCGATAGATTAAAATACTTCCCATATATTGAGTTTTTAGTTGCTTTCGTTTTCCTTCTTTTTGCTTACACTGCATTCAAAAACATAAAGAAAAACGAAGAGTCGAAGCTTTGGGTAGGAATGGCAAAAGAAGCAGCACATCAACTCGGCACCCCCCTATCATCACTTCTTGCTTGGTTAGAAATTCTGAATAACAACGAAAATCCAAGCATATCCCCCGGAGAAATTATTGATGAAATGAAACAAGATGTTGAACGGTTGCAGATTATTTCTGAACGTTTCTCGAAAATCGGCTCGCCTGCGGAGCGAAAAAGGGAAAACCTTGTCGAACTTTTGGATAAAGTAATCAACTACTTTTCTAAAAGAATTCCCCATCTTGGCAAAAAGATTGAGATTGTCAAAAATTTCCCAAGCAGTTATATTTTTGCCGACATTAACCCAATTTTATTTTCCTGGGCGTTGGAAAACCTTTTGAAAAATGCATTCGAGGCAATCGAAAGCAAAGAAGGCAAAGTAACAATCACAATAAATCAAACACGAAAACGCATTCAAATTCTAATTTCCGACAATGGGCGAGGAATGACAGCCCGGCAGAAACGTTTAGCTTTCGTTCCGGGTTTTACAACTAAAACACGAGGTTGGGGAATTGGCTTAACATTCTGCAAAAGAATAATCGAAGATTATCACGACAGCAAAATTTACATCAAAGAGACCGCCCCGGGCAAAGGAACCACTTTCGCTATTGAATTGCCAAATAAATTTCCACAACTACAATGATGAAATTTCAGAAAAAATAATTAATTTGCCGTTTTTATTCGCAAAAAATATGAAAAGCATCAAACTTTCTTTCGTTTTAATATTTTTTATTGTCTTGAATCTTTTTTCTCAAAGAGCCCCAAAGGATGAACCTTTGCAAAACTACGTAATTACAGGAATTAAAGGAAAAGAACTCGACACTCTTGCCTATCAAACTGGACAAAGAATTATTAAGGAAACTGAAGGCTTAATTGAAAAGGAAATCAATCCGGATACCTATTTGTTGGGTCCACAGGATAAGCTTTTAATTTCGATAGTTTCTATTCGGCCAAGGGAAATCGAAGTAGAAGTTTCCCCCGAGGGAAAAATATCAATCCCCGAAGTCGGAATTGTCAACCTAAAAGGTTTAACATTAAGTCAAGCACAAGAGCTAATTATCAAAAAAGTCAAAAATGTATTGAAAGTATCCGAAGTGAACGTGCTTTTGAAAAGCATTCGCAAGTTTAAGGTTTCGATTTCCGGGGCGGTTCAAAAACCTGCAATTGTTTCGGCAACAAGCACCGACCGAGTTTCGGAAATTATCGATAAAGCCGGGGGATTCAAAGAAAACGCTTCGCTCCGCAATATATTGCTCAATAGAGAAGTTGGAAAAGAAATTATCAAAGTCGACCTTTTAAAATACTTTTTCCTCGGTCAAAAGGATGCAAATCCAACGGTTACTGGTGGTGACCATATCATTGTTCCATTTGCTTCGGAAAACGAATTTATCGAAATCCAAGGCGATGTTCGCCGGCCTGGGAAATATGAATTTGCCGAAGGCGATTCGCTTTCCAGTTTGATTCGCTTTGCACTCGGATTCACAGAAACTTCGCTTCTCGATTCGGTCGAATTTGTCAGAATCATCACTGGCCAGCAATTTGAAACAAAAATCCTTGACCTAACACAATGGAAGGACTTAATCAATGACCCAAACAAAAAGCTTCCCGATGATTTCTCATTAAAAATTGGGGATAGAGTTTACGTGCGTAAAAAAGCAGAATGGAAAAAACCAAAATCAGTTGTAATCGAGGGCGAGGTAATTTTCCCGGGCCGTTACCCTGTTGACGAAAAAACATTTAGAATTTCCGATTTGCTCGCAAGCTGCGGAGGCTTTACAAAAGAAGCCGACATCGAAAAAATTCGCTTCATAAGGCAGGCTCTGCTCGATGTTGTTGACCCAGAAATGGAACGACTTTCAAGAATTCCACCATCGGAAATGTCAAAAAATGAGTATCGGTATTTTCTTTCAAGGGTTAATGAACGAAAAGGTTTAATGTCTATTAATTTTCAAAGAATTTTGAATGACCCCAAAAGCGACGATAACATAATTTTGCAAGATAAGGACTCTATTTTTGTACCTAGGAAAAATGAATTTGTAAACATCCAAGGTCGTGTAAATAACCCTGGACTCGTTGCATACAAACCCAATTACAATTACCTTGATTACATTCAACTTGCTGGTGGATTTGGCTTTCGAGCCGACGAAGACGCAACGCTGGTTGTAAAATCGAAAGGCGAACAATTCCGTGCTAAGGACTTTAATTATACAATTGAACCTGGAGATAACATTCTCGTCCCTCCAAAAGAAGAATTAACATTCTTCGAAGTTTTTACCACTGCTTTAACAATTACATCACAAATTTTGACAATCGCAGGTGTTATTTTAGCAATAGTTAGATTAAGGTAGTATATGGGAGAAAATAATTCTCAAACTATTAATTTTCATTTTCTTAATATCATAAAAAACTCCATTCGAAATTATAAGTTTATTCTGTTGTTTACTCTTGCTGTAACAATTTTTGCCTATATTATAACTTATATTATCCCACACAAATACGAATGTCAAGCAACATTGCTCCCACCCGAAGAAGCCGGACCAAGCAATCTTGCCGAATTTTTAAAGTCCTTTTCAAACTTGCCAACTGTGTTTGGGGGCACCTCCAGAACCAAAATACAACTTTACTACGAAATGTTGAAAAGTAAAGAACTAGCTCGGTATATTGCTGCAAAACCCGAAATAAAAAACTTCTCTTTGTTTAAAAACCTTGATTCTACCAAGTTGGTCAAGACTATCTATAAATCAATCGATATTGAACTTAGGCAATCTGGTTTGTTCATTATTTCCGCAACTACTTCGACAGGATTTTTCCCTTCGGCACAGAAGAAAAAAGAAGCGGCAATTGCATCTGCACAAATAGCAAAACTTGCAATCCAATCACTCGATTCTTTGGTTCGAACTCGAATCTCAACAAGGTCGAAACGAAAAATTGTACTTATCGAAAAACTCTTGGCGGAAAAAAGACATCAACTTGATTGGATTGAAAAAGAAATAGAAAATTTCCAAACAAAGAACAAAATAATTGCTCTGGATGAACAAAGTAAGGCTATTCTTTCGACAGCAATAAATATCGGCAGCGAGCTTGCAAAGTCCGAAATCGAACTTGCCTTGTATCAATCGGAATACGAACCAAATTCACCTGTGATTCAAGCCCTGAGGGACAAAATCCAAAAATTACGTGAGCAGTATAATAAGGTGCAAAGTGGCGGTCTAACTGGGACAGAAGCTTTTTCGATACCTTTGGAGAAAATGCCGAGCCTACTTCGTATATATATGAACCTTTTGCGTGAACAAAAAGTTTTAGAGCAAGTATCTATTTTCCTTGAAACTCAAAAATACTCCGAAACAATTCAGGAGCAAACAGAAATTCCGGGTGTTGATATTCTCGATTCGCCAACTATTCCGTCGAAGCCATATTCACCAAATAGAGTTCTTATTACCTTTTTCACATTTTTGTTTTCACTTGTATTTTCTGTCGTTTTAGTTAATATCCGAGAGTGGAAACTTGCTAATAACAAAAAAAGAGAGGCCTGAAGCCTCTCTTTTTTGCTTTTATTAAGCCAAAATCTTACTTGTTTTGTTTGAACAAACGCGAGACTTCGTCCCAATTTACAACATTCCACCAGTTTTCGACGTATTCATTCCTGCGATTTTGATATTTCAAATAATATGCGTGCTCCCAAACATCAATCCCAAGAATTGGGATGCCTTTCACTTCGGCAACATCCATCAAAGGATTATCTTGGTTTGGAGTGGATGCTACAACTAATTTTCCGTTGGACATTATCAGCCAAGCCCATCCTGAACCAAACCGCCCCAATGCCGAGTCGGTAAATGCTTTTTTGAAATTTTCGAAAGAACCGAAAGTCGAATTAATCGCGTCTGCAAGCTCACCCGAAGGCAATCCGCCACCGTTAGGTTTCATTATCTTCCAGAAGAAAGTGTGATTCCAATGGCCACCGCCATTGTTTCTTACAGCCGCAGGCACTTTCGATGCCATCCCGATTAGTTCTTCGAGAGTTTTTCCAGCTAATTCAGTGCCTTCGATTGCTTTGTTTAAATTATTTACATACGCCTGATGATGCTTCGTATGATGCAATTCCATCGTCCATTTGTCAATGTATGGTTCCAATGCATCGTATGGATATGGCAACGGTGGTAAGCTAAATGTTCCATTATTCATTTTGGTCCCCTCAATTTTGTTTGACAAACTATTTAATGATGATTTGGCAAAGCCCTTAATCGAGCTTATTCCAACTAAACTTAAAGAACCTATAATAAAATTTCTTCTTTTCATTTTTCATCAAACTTAAAATTTAGAAACGACTATAAATTTTTTTTATTTTATTAAACTTTGAATTTGAAACAAAAAACCGTTTGTGAAAATCCTTTTAAATGAAAAGAAATAAAAAAAGAGGGCACAAAATTGTGCCCCCTTCTTTCGTGTAAAGAATATTTCTTAACGCGTCAGAACAAGATATTTAGAAATCCTGTTCCCATCGACTTGCAATGTATACACATAAACTCCGCTTTCGAGCCCTAATGTATTTGCATCAACTTCAATTGAATGTGTCCCAACAGAGTAATTCCCTTCGCAGAGAACTATTTCACGGTCTCCAAGAATATTGCTCAATGTGAGTCGAATGTTCGAAGCCTTTGGCAAAACAAAGTCAATCCGCGTCTTGCTTTCGAATGGATTCGGCCTGTTCTGCAACAGTTGAACTCCATCATTCTCGCCGGGAACTTCCAAAATCGTCTTGAATGTAACCGTTACCACACACTCTTTGCTGTATACTTCACCGCATTGGTTATACACACGAACCTTGTAGGTCCCAGCATCATCAGCTGTTGCACTTTGAATTTGCAAAGTAGGTTCGGTTACGTTAATTTCCTGATTATCTTTGTACCACTGGTAGCTTAAATTATCCCCAGAGGCTACAACAGTTAAAACTATCGGCTGACCAGTATTTACTTGATAGGTCTCGGGTAAGTCGGTTGTTATTACCGGTTTCGCCAAAACAGAAAGCAATGCGGGTCCAACCACCACCTGGTCGAATCCTTCAATCGTTATTNGAACTTCATAATTTCCAGCATCCGAAGGCTGAGCATCGTTGATGGTTAATGTGGCGGTATTTACCCCCGTATACTTTCCACCTTCTTGCAAATCAACACCATTGAATCGCCATTGATACTTCAATGTGAAGCCTGGGACGGATGAATTTGCAACAACTGTGAAGGTTACATTATCTCCTTGGCAANCTTGTTGGTCTTGCAAAGGCTGNGCAATGATTCTGGGCTTTTGGCTCAATACTATGAACTTGGATGTATCGACACCGCAAAGTCCTTCGACTACAACATAATAATCGGAGCCAAAATCTGCTGGCTTCAAATCCTTTATGCTCATAATTGATGAATTCGCTCCTGCAATTCTATCGCTATTTTGCAAGGCAACACTGCCACGATACCACTGGATTTTAGGTTGCAACAAAGGATTATCCTGAGCAGTAACGTGGANATCGATTTCGAATGTAGCAACAGAGCCTACATCGCCGNAAATAACGCTGGGTTGACGTGTAATCTTCGTTGGCTCTACGGCATAAAGTAGTACTGGTTCGGTCCAAACCGGCTCTGCTTCGCCATTGCCAGTGATTTTGCATTTGAAAACGCCCGCCATTTCATTTGTCAATGGAGGTAGCATATAAATTGCCTCGGTAGCTCCGGGGATTTCTTCGTTATACCTATACCATTGATAGCTCAATGTTCCACCAAAGTCGATTTCGGCAACGACCGAGAAGTAGTTGTCGGTCGAACCAACGCAATTAATTACATCTTTCGGTGCAGATGTAATTCGTATCACAGGATTAAGCGNATTTACACCAATGTAATAGGCTTTTGTTCTTTGATTCCCATCGATGTCATACTTTTCGATTTCATTTGCAAGCGGACCAAGCTCGCTCAGCGGATACTTGAAATAAAGTCTCTCGTCAATCTTGGCAACTCTTGGATTATCGCTTGATAAGAATGTAACAGGTACAGATACCGANTTAATATCGAGCCCTGTAATCTGCTTCCAAGTGGCCAAGTTAGGAATATTACTAAAGACACCTGTTACAAGGAATGCACCAACAGTGTACAAATTGTTTTCATCGCTAATAACAGCCCCAACGCCAGGAATTGTTCCCAAAACTTGCAGAGCGCTTCCAGTTCCATTGTTATAAACCATATTACGCTTAAATACATTATTTGTGCCTGAACCCAAATTATTCAAAAGTGCCATTGTGCCAGTCGTGGTTCCCACAAATGAGTTGTATACCATCATTGAATTTGTAATTCTATCGAAATTAATTGCACCAGAATTTTGGGTTGTGATTATGTTATTTGCAATTAAAAGATTGCCAGAAGTTACAACGCTAAATCCATAGTTTCCACTGCTGAGACGGATATTATTCTTATAAATCTTTGAGTAGTTCACATTCTCAAGATGGATTCCTCGTGTATTACTATTGCTCGCAGAGTTGCTTTCAATCATAATGTAATTGTCCGAAGCTCCTGAGTTATACACTACAATCGAACCTTTGACATAGGAACCAGTTGAGGTTTGCGTGAATTGATTACTCTTCACTGTCAAGTAATTCGTGGCATTCACATAAATACCGTTGGTGTTAGTTCCCATTATTGTATTTCCAGTAACCTCAACCGGAATCAAAGAATTATTAATTGAGATTCCTGCATTAGCGTTGTTGAGCAAGGTCGAACTGGC
>RCNO01000032.1 GCA_003731685.1 Bacteroidetes/Chlorobi group bacterium MS-B_bin-24 | reverse complement strand
AAATGGGATTAAACACAAAAGGGGGTTCGAGCAACAGAATTATTCCCTGCTTCGCAACATTAGAAAAGGCATTCCGGCACCAACGCCAAAACATTTCCAAATTCTGCTGAAGTTCAAATAGCAATATACAAAAAAGGAAAAAAATTTCAAGTAAAAATGGGGAAAGATTTGGAACAAATGGTAGATTTTTGTTAATTTATTATCGTTAAATGGGGTGTGAAATGAAAATTTTGTATTTTATTTTCCTGTTTTTGAGTTCTGTTCGTTTGTTGTCTTTACCAAATGAATACAACTCGCAGTTCATCAAGTCGTATTTGGTGAATTATTATGCAATCAAATCCGATTATTTCCTGACCAAATTGGCTTACAAGCGTTTTAGTTTTCTCGACGAAGCTTCGGACAAAGAGCGAAGGTTCATCCGACAGTTCGACAAAGATTATTTGATTTTGTATTACAAGGACATAGTGGCGTTGCATACCAGTTATAGCGAGTTTAATGATGTTAACCTACAAGAGTGGACGTTTTTGCATACATCCGAGCCGGCGTGTTTGACTGTTTCTTTCAACAAGCAGTGGAAATTCAACTGGATGAGAGATAGGCGATTCCATCCTGATTCGGTGAAATACCGACTTTATTGGGGATTCGATTCCACAGAGGTAAATAACCCGACGGATACGATTGTCGCTGGCACCGAGCTTTCGATTTCTTTGCCAAAATCTGCTCGATGGGTTCGACTGAAAACGGTTCTGGGCGATACTGCTGAAATTGATTATAGTTTCCCTGTAAAATTATTTTTCGACGAGAGCATTCCTTTATATGTTCCAGCGCTTTTAGAGTTGGACAATTCGAGTCCGGGCTTTTCCATTGTTAGTTATATATTTTTGCTTATTTCGAAAGTTCAACCCGATAGTGTTTGGCTTTTTGTTGATGTCAACAACAACAATCAATTCGGCGAAGGTGAAAAATATGTTTACAATTCTAATTTAAATAAGATTCAATTCGAAGTATTTTTCGACAATGCAGGTAGCAAAGGAGGGGTGGAAGCTTATATGGTTTGTTTCAAGGATGGCAAACAATATCGTTATCCGCAATCGGGATATTGGACAACAAATGTCAACAATCGAAGTATGAACCAAACCTATGGATTCTATGTAATGAATGTAGTGAATCCTTTGTGGCGAAAAAGTTACATTGAGCAAGTTTTGAAAGCCTTAACAAAGGATTACAATGGCTTGTTTGCCGATGACACTTGGACTAGGGTTGGAAGTTGGGGTGTCGATGCATATCCACCTTTTGATTACAATGATTCTGTTTGGTACGAAGGGGTTAATACTTTCTTAAAAGAGATAAAAGAGGCAATAGGGGGCAAGCCGTTAATTTTTAATGGGCTTTCAGATGGCAAATCTCTTCGATTTCTTGAAGTAGCCGATGGAGGGATGACCGAAGGCTTCGCCCATAGCACTTGGGGGGGGTTCGCCAGCTTGAATAGCTGGAAGTTGGAATGCAATCTTGGGCTTCAGTGCCAAAAGGACTATAGGAAATGGTGGGTTCCCTTGAGTGGGATTAAAAAAAGAATTGCCGGTCCGCGAATTTATTCTCTTGCTTCTTTTCTACTTGTTGCCGATACGAATTCATACTTTGGGAATGCAGAGAACTACCAAATATTTGCACATTTCCCCGAATTTGACATTCCAACGGGGAAACCACTTACAAGTGCTGTCAGTTCAATTGATGATTTGGCAAAGGTCGATGGATATGGAAAGAGTTACTATATGCGAGAATTCGAAAAGTGCTGGGTTTATGTCAATCCAAATCCAACGGATAGAGTGATACTACCAGAAATTGAAGGGAAATATCAGGTTCAGGTCGATACATTTTTGACTGTCAATGGTGGAAAATTATTTTCTGTTAAGAGCGATTCCATTTTGCCACCAAGAAGTGCAAAAATAGTGCTAAAAGGTAATGTGGGCGAAACCAAGTTGATGTCGCCAGTGTGGAAGAATCCGGTTGCGAAAATCAAAGCCAAAAGCCGCGATGAGTTGACATTTGAATTTTCGGTCGAAGCAGCAGATTCTTCGTCGGACTTTTTCAAGTCCAATCCCAATTTGCCTCTTTATGTAGCGGTGGATTTGACAAATCTTGGAGTAGTACAGGATTTAGACTTGGAGAACGATGGCACACCTGCGAGCCCCGAGTTTTCGATGTATTCTGGAAGCATAGATTTGCCAGCCGGGGTAAATTTGGGAAACATTACAATTCCTTTTGTAGTTTTTTCCACAACTGGGCTTTTTTCGGTTGGATATGCACCTTTGGTTATCGAAAACATCGATACAACGAATTTGGTTCCCAATTTTAGTTTTGAATATGATTTGGACTTCGATGGAGTGCCTGACCGCTGGAACAAATACAACCCTGGCTCCAAAATGGATTGGTTTGTGTATGATTCTACACCCGGGAATGCACAACATTTGAAAAAGTGTGTAAAATTTACCAATGAATCCGATACCGATGCTTGCGGATTATATACAAAAATCGTTTTCCCGAAAGATTTTACATTTCCTGTAAAAGTTTCAGGATGGTCGAAAGCCGAAAATGTCTCGGGCAACCCCGACAATGATTATTCAATTTATGTGGATTTCTTTCTCACAGACGGGGAACCTTGGTATGGGAAAACCGCAAAGTTTTCGACTGGTACTCACGATTGGGAGTATTCCGAAGCAGTGTATTATCCGCCTAAGCCTTTGGCTTCGGCTAATGTTTATTGTCTATTTCGTAGGCATTCTGGAACAGTTTGGTTCGATAATATATTTGTTGGATATGCAGATACATCGTTGAGTGTCGATGATAAAGATTTTGTTGATGAGCAAAAAATGATTATACCCGAGATACTATGTGAATCTTGTTCAAACGAAGCATTGTTTGTAATTCAAAATCCATCAACTGCGACAATATCTGCCGTGGATATTTATGGAAATATTTGTTGGGATATAAAGTTGGAGCTTTCTGCTGGAACAAATCGAATAAGCATTGGCAAATTGTTTCAGTCTTTGCCTTCGGGAGTTTACGGAATTCAGTTCAACATTGGCTCCAAACGAATTGCAAAAACTATTTTGATATTGAAATAAACGGCTTTGTGCATTTTTGTGGTATGCAGAGGTTAATTTATTGTTGATCACACGATTCAATGTAGGGGCGAATAATCATTCGCCCCAATAATATAATCGTGACCCTTCGTTCGTGCCCCCTTTCCAAAAAGACATCGGATGTTTTTGAAACATCCGATGTCTGGGAAATTGTAGGGGGAAAAATTTTCGGCCCAACGTGATATTATAATCGCAAAACCGATCTCGTTTCCCTAATCGAATTCATTACAATTAGACATCGGATGTCTGCCAGACATCCGATGTCTGGAAGTCACTTGTTAGGTCAAATGCGATTGAAATAATCTGCGCTCGCCTTGCGGAAAGACATCGGATGTTTTTGAAACATCCGATGTCTGGGAAATTGTAGGGGCGACCGGCCGGCCGCCCCTACGTAACTTATTTTCTACAGAGGGCACAGCGATGCAGTGTTATTTGAGCTTCAAGTTCAATACCGCTTCGATTTTTTCGATGGGGACGGCACCGACGCGAAGGATTTTGGGCGAATCAGCAGTCAGGTCTATAATTGTTGATTCTATCCGATATTTGGTGTAACCCGATTCGACAACAAAATCGAGTTCCGAAGGGAAATACTTATACACATCTTGATGATGTATTGCCGAGGGCATCCCCGAAATATTTGCCGAGGTAGCAGCAATAGGTACCCCAAGCGAATTTGCAAGCTCGATTGCTTCGAGACAATCGGGAAAGCGAATGGAAATGCTCGGAAATCCACAGGTAACAGCATCATCAACATTTTTCCGTTTTGGAAGAATGATTGCCAAAGGTCCCGGAAGGAATTTTTCCGCAAGTGCCTTGAAGTATTTATTGTTTGTGTAAGCTACCATTTCGATTTGGTCGAAAGAACCAACGTGTGCAGCAAGAGGTTTTGTTGCTTCTCGCCTTTTTAGTTCAAAAATCCTTTTCACCGCTGAAAAATTGAAAATATCGCAACCGATGCCATAGACCGTGTCGGTTGGAAAACCAATCACACCACCAGACTTCAAAATATTTACAACTTTTTGAATATCCATAATCTACAAATCAATTTTTAAATTAATAAAATTAATACTAATTTTATGATTTAGTTATTTTAATTTTTTGAAAATATAGGTTTGAGTATATGAAACCAGTGCAAACATTTATCGTAACAGCGAAGTTGCCATCGAAAATAGCGAAGTTGAAAGAACTTGCTTATAATTATTGGTGGTGCTGGAACTACAACGCAAAGGAACTTTTTATCCGTGTGAACAATGTGCTATGGGACGAAGTAAATCATAATCCTGTTTTGTTAATTAACCGACTGACACAGGAAGAGTTAGAAGACCTTGCTAATCAAAAGGATTTTGTGGCTTTTCTGGACTCGGTTTATGATAGTTTCATTAAATATTTAGAGTCCGAAGGATGGTATAGCACACTTGGGATCGATAAAGTTGGCACTATTGCATACCTTAGCCCAGAATATGGTATCAACGAAAGTTTCCCAAATTATTCTGGTGGTTTGGGGATATTATCGGGAGACCACCTGAAAACCGCAAGCGATTTAGGTTTGCCTTTGGTTGGAATTGGATTGCTGTACCAGCAAGGTTATTTCCGCCAGAAACTAACCCAGAGCGGATGGCAAAATGAACTATACATTCCAAACGACTTCTACTCTTTGCCATTAATATTGCAGCGAGATAAAAATGGTGACCCACTTATAATAGACCTTGATTTCCCCTTGGGCAAAGTTTATGCACAAGTTTGGCGAATGGAAATTGGGAAAGTTCCCCTATTCTTGCTCGACACGAATATCGATAAAAATATTCCCGAATATCGTGATATAACCGACCAGCTTTATGGTGGTACTCGTGAAACGCGAATTCAACAGGAATTCATTCTTGGCATCGGCGGAATTCGTGCTCTAAAAGCCATTGGAATTGAACCCGAAGTTCTACATTTGAACGAAGGACACGCGGCTTTTGCCCTTTTGGAAAGAATTCGCTTGTTTATGAAAAAATATAATATCGACTTTCGTTCTGGCAAGCAAATTGTAATTGGTACCTCTGTTTTCACAACTCATACACCAGTTCCCGCTGGCAACGAAGTTTTCGACCAAAGCCTTGTGAAAAAATATTTTGAAAAGTATGTGAATGAGCTTGGGATATCTATCGAAGAGCTCCTTTCGCTGGGTCAGGTAAGCACTCAATACGACCCGAACGAAGGATTTTCGATGACTGTTCTTGGGCTTCGTTTGTCGAGCTATCGAAATGGAGTTAGCAAACTTCATGGTAAAGTTGCTCGCCGAATGTGGCACAGCCTTTGGAAAGACATTCCCGAAGACGAGATTCCCATTTCACACATTACAAATGGTGTTCACACAATGACTTGGGTTGGTCGAGAGTTCGCAGAACTTTACGACCGATATTTGACCCCGAGATGGCGCATTGAACCCGACAACCAGGAACTCTGGGACAAGATTGATATGATTTCTTCGGATGAATTGTGGAGAGAAAAGCAACGCCGTCGAGTCCGTCTCGTCCTTTTTGCAAGGAATTACTTAAAGCAAAGGCAAAAAGGATTCCTTTCGCCAGAGCAATTGAACAAAATCAATGAATATTTGAATCCTGATGCCTTGACTATTGGTTTTGCCCGAAGATTTGCCCCATATAAGCGCGCCACTCTTCTGTTTCGCGATATGGAAAGATTAAAGAAGATTTTAACCGACCCAGAAAAGCCTGTTCAAATAATTATCGCAGGCAAGGCACATCCGCAAGATACTCAAGGCAAAGAAATGATACAAACCATCATACACCGTGTTCGTGAATATGGGCTGGAACGCTATGTTGTATTCCTCGAAGATTACGATGTCGTTATCGCTCGTTTGATGGTAAAAGGATGCGATGTTTGGTTGAATACCCCAATTCGCCCGCTCGAAGCAAGCGGTACAAGTGGTATGAAAGCGGCTTTGAATGGAACGGTAAATTTAAGTATACTAGATGGTTGGTGGGACGAAGCATTCGACGGTTCGAATGGCTTCGCCATTGGTCACCGTGAAGAATATTCAAGTTGGGAAGAACACGATATTATCGAATCGAACTCTTTGTATGAAATACTTGAACAGGAAATTGTCCCGTTATTCTACGACAGGTCGAAAATTAGCAGGATACCCGAAAAGTGGGTTGAATTTATGCGAAATTCAATCAAAACCGTTGCTGGGCAATTCTCGTGCTCTCGTATGGTCAAAGAATATACTGGTCGCTTTTACAATCCCGCTCTGAAGAATTTCTATGAGCTTACAGAAAACGGAGCCCAAAAAGCCAAGGAGCTAAAAGATTGGAAGGATAAAATTCGAATGAATTGGCAAGGTGTGCAAATTATTGAAGTTGGATTCAAAGAAGATGGTGACTTTTGGGTTGGAAAGCCTGTAAAAGTTTTTGCAAAAATCCGACTTGGCAATCTTACTCCCGATGATGTGGTTGTCCATGTTTACTTTGGTTCTCTCGACCCACACGGGGAAATGTACAATACAAGTTATGAAGTTCTTACTCTTCAAGGAAAAGATGGAGATGTATTTATTTACGAAGGAAGTTATTTCTGCACGGGGACTGGACAACAGGGCTTTACAGTTCGCGTGATGCCTCATCATCCTTTGCTTGTGAACTCGCAAGACCTGTTCTGTCTTTGGGCAAAACAATAAGAATAATTTTGAAATGCTTTTTCAGTTGAATTCGACAGCAAATAAAAACAAAGTGTTTAATAAAGGAGAATTGATATGAAGAATTTTCTTCACAAAATTATTTCCGTTTTCATTTCGCATATTCTTTTTGGCATTTCCTTGAATGCACAGGACTGGCAATGGGCAGTTGGAAGCAAAGGCTACCAATTCGATTATGCTAATAACATTGTAACCGACAGCAAGGGAAATGTCTACATTAGCGGATACTTTACGAGCCCCAATTTTTCTTTTGGTTCGCTTAAAATTTCAAATCGAGGTAACGAAGATGGTTTCCTTGCCAAATTTGACGAATACGGGAATTGTATCTGGCTGATTGGTTTTGGCGGAGAAGAAAACGACCGCCCCTCATCTATGGCAATTTATAACGATACTCTTTTCGTTGTCGGATATACAGAAAGCAAACCCGCTTACTTTGGCGATAAGCAAATTTCCGCTACCCAAGGTTCGGATATCTTTTTCGCTGTAGTTTCGACCAAAGATGGTTCTGTTTTGCGGTTATATTCATTTGCTGGCGATGGCTACGAGGATGCTCTAACCATTTTTGCTTTGTCGAGCAAAGATATTTACATCGGAGGTGAATTTTCGGGCAAGACTTTCAATTTAGGTGATTACCAACTTAAAAATTTTAATTACGATTCGCAATATCAAGGTCTAAGCGATGGCTTTATAGCCAGAATAAATTCAAATGGTCAGGTATTTTGGGCTCTTTCTTTCGGGGGAGTTGGCAACGACCGAATCAATCGTATTATTGCAACACAGTCCATCCCTTCTGCTCCTATTAATATTTATTTTCTGGGAACTTATAACAGCAATAAAATTGTGGTTGGGAAAGATACACTCGTCAATTGGGGTTATTCCGATGTGTTTTTGGGGAAGATGAATGAAGCCCAAGTTGGACTAAAAGAAACCCCAAATGTGCTTTGGGGAAGGGCAATCAGTGGCACAGACAAAGAATATCCAACAGACCTTGCTTTCGATTTCAATGGTCTACTTTGTGTGGCTGGGGAATTCCAAAGCCCATCACTTAAATTTGGCAATATTGAAATTGTGAACAAAGGTAGCTACGATATTTTCTTTGCAAAATACGATGGCGACGGTAATCCTTACATTGCTTTTTCGATTGGTGGCGAAGCCGATGATTACGCAAAGAGGATAATTCCCGACAACAAAGGGAACATCTATCTGGGCGGCTACTTTGCGAGCTCCTCGCTTGCTTTCGATACGATTGTTGTTTATAACCGCACCGCCAGCCAAGCATTTTCCGATGTTTATGTAGCTAAACTAAACATCGACAATAAATTTGTTTGGGTTAGAACCGCTGGCGGGGATAAGGAAGACCAAAGTTTTGCCATTGCAGTCGACGCACAGGACAATGTTTACCAGACGGGAAACTTTGAGTCGAAAGATATGTTTTTCAAATCTTTCGACCTTTTCAATTATGGCTATTCCAATGTTTTTCTTGCAAAAATAAACCCCAAACTGATTGCGGATGTCCCAGATGTCAATTCCGATGGAATTGTCCTTTCACCAAACCCTTGCCAAAAGTTTTTGACAATCGAAGTCAACCAAAGCAAAAAGGCTTCTGATGTTGAAATTTTCGACATCCTCGGGCGAAAAGTCATTGCACACAATCTGCACAAAGGCAATGTAATTTCTTTGGAAGCAATACCTTCGGGACTTTATTTCTTAAGATATAGTTCAAGAATTTTTCCATTTGTGAAGGAGTAGAAATAACCATATTCCGGGCACAACAACCCGCACCCGGAAATTTTTTACTGAAGCAGACATCCGATGTTTTGTTCTGCCAGACATCGGATGTTTCCGAAACATCCGATGACTGGGAAAAATCTGTTATTTCCCTACATTATTATTAATTTTCAAAACTTTTGAAAAAATTTATATTTGCAAAATAAAATTTTTTTAATTTTGTGGTGAATTTTGGGAGTGCGAACTGAGAAATTTTCCTAAAAACATACGAAGTAATACTTTGAACTTGACGAATACGAGAATCTTCCCCGTGTTAAATCCTCTTTTCTCGATAGAGAAGACATTTGCTCGGAGAAAACTGCCTGCTTAAACTCATTGCCAAGAATCGTATCTCTCCAAAATTTTAAGTAGTCTAAAGGGCGAGAAGAATTTACTTTTTCTCGGTCTTTGAAAAGCGAGTTGTAGGTTTTTGTTCCCTTCTTTGCAAGTTATTGTCTAATAATATAAAAAGGTTTGTTATGAAAAAACATTTAGTCATTTTAGCTGTTTGTTTTTTGGGGTTGTTTTTTTCTACAAAAATTTATACACAGAACATTAACGCAACCCTTACGATTAATCCTTATCCCTCGCCTTATGTGACCGATTGGCAAAATAATCCCGCTGCTCTTGGTTCGATCACTATTTTCAACAATAGTGGTAGAAGCTTCAAAATTGTTATTAAAACAAGCATTGCAACTCAGGGTAGGGGTGAAGTTCTGACCTGCACCACCCAACCAATTCAGCTTACCGAACAGCCTGTGCAAATCATTAACAATACCCAATTTATCAACTTCTCCGATGTTTCTTTTAAAAATAGTGACTACAAACAAAAAGCCCAACAATCGGGTAGATTGCTGGAAGGAGTTTATATTGTTTGTTTCACTATTGAAGACCTCAACGGTGTTGTGCTTGTCCCCAAATTATGCTCGAACTTTACAATTCTGTATCCTCCTCCGCCGCACTTAATTTATCCAGCCAATCTGGATACGCTCGATTTGAATACGAATTACCCAACTTTTCAATGGACACCTGTTGTTGTTCCATCCGCTTATCAAATTAAATATACTATCAGAATTGTTGAAGTACTTCAGGGACAGATACCTTCCCAAGCAATAAGTTCCAATGTTCCTATTTACGAGAACAATCAACTTGTAACTAATTCATTAACATACCCCATTGGTGCATTTCCACTCGAAGCAGGGAAAAAATACGCTTGGCAGGTTCAATGTTTAGACCAATATGGATTACCACCAACGCAAAATCAGGGACGAAGTGAGATTTTTACTTTTGTGAAGAAAAAATTATTATCCCCACACTTCACTGAAATTCTTCTGCTCCTCGAATCGCCCGAAAACAATGAAGCCATCAAAACCAAAACTCCAATATTTCGCTGGAAAATCACCCCACAACCTTCGGTAAATGTTAAGTACAATATCCGTGTCGTCAAGGTTCTTCCAAATCAGAACTTAGAGACAGCGATACACAATTACCCAATCATTAACACAACAACAACCGCAACATCTTATGAACCAAGCCAGCCATTGCCATTAAATGCAAGCGACACCTATGCTTGGCAGGTCTATGCCTTGAACTCAGCAACTAATGACACTATCGCGAAAAGCGAAATAAGAAAATTCACTTTGTTTAAACTTATTCTTTTATTACCGAATAACAATGCTGTGGTAAATAATAAGAAGCCGACTTTTCAATGGGCTTTTTACGGGAATAAAAAATATTACGACTTGGTGGTGAAGGAGATTCGGGTGAATATCAACAGCCCCGATGGTTCTGTTTCCGATGATAAATTCAAAGAGCCATACAACCTGATAATCTACCAAAAACAAGACATCGATGGAGCGGCTATTTCGAGTGTAAATCAACAAGGATTGGAAGTTCCCGTGTTCACCCCCGAATACGATATCCCAATGGAAGAAGGGAAATCATATTATTGGCAAGTTTGGGTAAAAGACCAGCCGTCTGGTTACATCCAAGGCAGAAGCGAAATACGAAAATTCGACTATAACCCCTTCCAGCCGGGGTTTGCAACCAATTGCAGTGTAAGCGGGACATTGTATTACCAATTTGCCACTCACGGCGATAATGAAAAATGGCAATTGAAAAACATTAACATTAAGTTTGTTGTAAAATATATTTTGAAATATACTTCTTACAAAGGTACGAGTAGTTATAATGGACAAACATCTTCGCAGGGTGAAATTGAAATCCCAATTACATCACTCAGCCCCAATTATCAAAGTGACTATAATAAAACTATTGCAGTAACTAAAACAGATGCCCAAGGCAATTTCTTTTTCTCTTTTTGGAACTCAAAACCAATGGGAGTGATTGATAACAACTTTACTTTCACCAATGGCGGAGCTCCAGAACAATTCTATTCATACTCCGGAAAGTTGTACAGAGTAATAAAACTAATCGTTGAAAGCCCATATTACACAAGCCCAAGAACCGATATTATTGTTCAACCGGGCGAAAATAAAATGTATAACTCAATGGTCGCCCAAGTAAGAAGCTATTCGTTAAATGTTACGGTAAGAAGTCCGAACGAATATTGGCACAATCCTCAATTCTTATCATCCAATTCTCCTATTTCCAATATGTTTGTTTACATTTTACGAAAGAATAAACCGGGTGAAGTTCCCAGTAATGAAGGTCTGTCTTCGCNAACTGATTCAACCGAATCTCCTTTTCCCGGAAGTTATCAATCGGGATACAAAGTGATTGCAAAAGGAATTACCGACTCAAAAGGACAGGTAACATTTGAACGATTGGTAAAAAGTGTTTATTCACAAAATGATGAATATTTTATTTATGTAATTGCCGATTCGACTTCAACAACTTTGCTCTACCAAAGTTTGATACCAATAAGCTTTAAATTCAAAAATCAAGGGGATAATGCGGTTTATAATTATGAATATCAATATCCCGTTACAAGTACCGATGTGGTTGCATTTCCTAAGAATCCTATTATTAAAGGCAAGGTTAAAAGGCAAGATGGCGGCCAGCCAATTTGGAAAGCCCAGGTGAAGCTTTTGGTCCGCGACGTGATGGGCTATGTGGAAGAAGCTAAACAATTCACAAACCACAACGGTGAGTTCCGATTTGAAAATCTTGCCGACAATGTTGTTAATCTACAAGGGAATGTTCTTGTTCCAATAAGACACCTACAAATCACAAATTATGGTTTTCGAGATACAATCTTACTTGTTAATGACGGTGTACCTTTGAAACCTGGGGTTTTCTGGTCAAGAGAAATTCTGCTTCAGCCCGAGTCAAAAATTATTGGCAAAATTGTGAATGAATATGGCGAGGGAATTTCTGCTTGGGTAACTGTTGATGGTGGCGAGTCGCAAGAGGTAATTGCCCCAGTCATTCCGTCATCGGGATTTGCTCCAAAGAGGGCACCCGCTCCTTTTTCGCTGCAAGCCCCAACAGGATGGGTAAGAGTTATTTTCGACCTAATTGATAAGTTATATATGAGAGACACAGTTGATATAATTATTACCGGAAGCGTTTACGATATGGGAACCATCGTGCTTAAAAGAGCAATGCATAGAATTAAAGTATTTGTAGGAAGTGAAACAAATATCCCTCTCCATCCGGAGATAACAGGTGCAAGAGTAAAACTTGAAACATTTGATGGAAATGTACTTATCGGCGAAAAGAGAACCGATTCACAGGGATACGCAGAATTTATGTTTTTCAATAACGCAAAAGATTATAAAATAACTGTAAGTGCACCGCCGGGTAGAGACTTCCAAACAAGCCAAATGAATATTCACAATACTGAATCGAAAGATTGGAAGTTCTACAACATCTATCTTAAACCAGCAACCAATATTTCGGGCTATGTCTATGTCGGAAATAACAAACAGCCAGTTCCAAATGCCAAGATAACCATCAAAGGAATCAGCAACGAAACTTTCCCAGTTGCCTACACCGATAGCAATGGCTACTATGTTTTGCACAATGTTCCAATCGGGTTAAACAAATTTGTTGCATCAAAAAAGTCTTCTAATTTGATTGGTGATGAAACAGGCATATTAATCGTTCCAAAAGAAGGACTTCAGAATATAAACTTCAACTTGAAGATTTATTCTTGATATGGATATTACCCATCTACTCGGATTTCCAATTGAAGTATATAAACTTGTAGAACAAAATAATGAAGTGCTAATTAGCGGAGAATTCGTTGACCTTGATTCACTCAAAAACGATATATTTAGTTCAACTACCAGGGAAATTGCTTTTACCAACGTTTCAATTGTTCCCGACCCCAATCTTAAATCCAAAATCTTCGAAGTTGAAGTTCCAGTCTCCAAACCGAAGCAGCTTCCATTAGAGACCGATGCAAATACACTCAATATAAAAGTGTTCGAGCCATCGTATTTTGGAGTAATCTATGATAACAAAATCGGTATTGTGTTAATGACTGTACAAACTGGTTACGGAGTGATTAAAGGGAAAGCGAAGGTCGTGGAAGGTTCATTTAAAATTTCTTCTCAAAATCTCTCTTTTACCGGCGGTGGTTTTTACTTGAAAGCTCCCGACTCGGCTGATATGAATCTTCCGGTTATTACTGCTGATATGTCATCCCCATTAAACACAAACAAATTTCTGATTACGGATTCATTGGGCAATCAGCTGCAATTCAGTTTATTGGGATATACTTCTGATGCAGATGCTCAAAAATCTTATTTGTACAAAGATTCAGTTGTATTGAATACAACACTCCACACAAATCTTGAAGGTGTTGAACCATCTGATATAAAATTAAACATTGGTGATGTTTCACTAACTACAAATAAAATTAATCCGCTGATAAATAAAACAACTCCATTCAAATTTTCATTAGACCAATGGACATTGGTAATTAATAAGTGGTCGCTCAATGGAGAGTTAATTGCAACTGCTGGAACTTTGAAAACTAATTTAGTCGATATTCAACTTAAAGAATTGACAATCGCACCAAAAGAGCTTAAATATTTTGATTTGGAACTTAAGTCAATGAGTTTGGGCGGAGTTACTCAATTAAAAGTAATTGGACACCCAATGTTCGGCTACGAAAACCAGGGGAAAAAACAATGGTATCTAACAGTAACAGTTGATAATAATATTGGAAATTACGCAGCAATCTTTGGCGGATTGCCGGGAATGGACGTTAAAGATTCAATTTGTCTCTCGTCGTTTTCACTTTACAGCGACGGAGGAAAAGCATTCACGCTCCAAAGCAAGACCATTCCAATTTATAAAGTTGGTAAACTTTCGCTCGACCAAATGATGGTTGGAAACAACTCAATTGAATTGAGCCTCTTAAATTTCGATATTCCCGGACTTGGTTTACTTGGAACTAAGATTCAATATTTCAAAGAGAACAATCAAATAATCTTCAAGCTTGTTCCGGTTCCAATTAAAATTAATACAAAAGGAGTTGACCTTGCTTTTGGAACCGACGCAGAAAAACAACCGGAAGTACTTGATGATAATGGCTTACGCGTTAGAGGAACAATTTCCGAAGAAAGTAAATTCTCGTTTAATGCTTGGTTGTATCATACGCAAGATTCAACGTCAATCTGGGTGGAAAATCCGAATCTTCCGACACCACCCGGCTCCCCACCCAAAAATTGGCAGACGCTCGAAATCGGACAATTTCATTCAGATAATTTGGAAAGCAAATGCAGACTTCAAGCCATCAAGTTTCAAAGTATTCAGAAGAGAAAATCTCAAAGACGATTTTATTCCAATCAATCCATTGAAAAGTTACAATTCCGGGCAGAATCAAATTGCTTTATCTATCGTTGATTCAACAGTTAAAGCCAACAATACTTACGAATATTTCATTCTGCCGTTCGATTACTATGAGAACGAAGGCATTCCGAGCGATACTGTTACACTTCCTGCATTTTCTTTCTCCAAAATTTTTCCGCCTTACGAGATAAAGGTTACCGAAGTTGATTCGCTTGGAGGCTTAAAGATTAGTTGAAAATTAGATAACAAAGACAAGATAATTAGTGTTAAGATTTTCAGAAGCATTTATTCGGATAAAGACTTCACTCAAATTGGCGAGGTGAACGGGCTCGATTCTGTTTATATTGACCGAACTGCGGAACCAATGGTGAAATACTTTTACTACTTGCAGTTGAATGACCAATTCGGCGAGGTTCCTTTACAAAGCGCAAAAGTTTTTGGCTTATATAAAAGCAATGCAATTCCCCCACCGCCAAACTACCTTCGACCCGATACAACTTCTTTTGGCGTTAAACTCGTTTGGAATAAGCCCGATGAGTATGTCAACAAATATCACATTTACAGGAACATCGGCGATGATGAAAATCTTTCGGAACTGAAGGTAATTCAATCCACCGATTCTGTTGTGCAATTTTTGGACACAAGTTCCTCGCTCAAAGGAAACCGAGTTTATTACTATTCCGTCAGAGCGGAAAACACGAGTGGAAATCTCAGCAGATTTTCGGATACTGTTCAGGTTCACCCGAAAATTAAAACAGTGATTAACTCACCAAAGCAACTGAACGGATACGAACTCGATGGCAAAGTTTTCCTGTATTGGGAAAATTTGTTCGAAAAGGACGAAACAATCGAAGGATACAAAGTTTACCGAAAAAAGCTTGGGGATGTTAGAAATGAATTTATCGCATTGTTCGACACACTTCTGCCACCAAAACGAAATAATTTTGTCGACATAACACCAGCCGAAGGCAATGATTACGAATATTCCGTTAAAGCATTCGATATGTTTGGGAATGAAAGTAATTTCTCATCGAGCATAAAAATTAGCATTCCAGAGGCGCCAATCCTACCTCCTGCTGGTTTAACTGCTATAAGTATTGATGAAGGAATAAAAATTTCTTGGCAACCAACATCTCAACAAAACAACAAAGGATATAAAATTTATAGATATGAAAGAGGGCGGATACCAAAAGAAATCGGTTCTGTAAACGCAGAAACATACGAATATTTGGATAAATCTTGCACTAACGGAAATCTATACTTTTATTTTGTTAAAACAGTAAATAACAAAGGCAAAGAAAGTGTGCCAAGCGAAGAATTGGGAATCAGAAAATAAAATTTGAATAGAGAAGAAATTATGAAAGCAAAATTATTACTCATTTCAATTTTTGTGCTAATTCAATTTCATTCACCATTTGCCAAAGGGCAGGGGAATGATTCAACTTCGCAAAATTTTTTTCAAAAGAATTTTTCTATTACGGGCGAAATCGGTGCTTATGGTGAATTGTACTCAATCGAGGGACAGCCAAAGCGTAGACCATCCTCGACAGGAAGGATTTTCTTTCGCCCAACTATAAATTTGTTCGGCATTTTTCAAATCCCATTTGAATTTCTACTTTCCACCGAAGGAAGCGCTGCCCGACAGAACATAAATCAATTTGGGATAAATCCAAAATGGGGATGGGGCTCGCTCCAAGCAGGCGATTTCACAGAAGAATATTCCCAGTTCACTTTGAGCGGAATTAAAATTCGGGGCGGTGGATTAAGTCTAACTCCCGGCAAGTTTAGGTTTTCAACTGCCGTTGGATTCACGCAACGTTTTGTCTCCGGCGGAGCACAGGACGGTTCGTTCAAAAGGTTTTTGTTCGCCGCAAAACTGGGCTATGGTAGCGAAGAGAGCAGTTTCATAGATTTCATCTTTCTGCGCGCCCGGGATGAAAACAACCCTGCCCCATCTAATCAAAAGTCTATCACAATAATTTCGCCGAATGGAAATGATGTCTTCGAAATTGGGACTTTGCAAGTAATCCGATGGGTTTCTAATGGCGTCGACGACGCAGTTAAAATTGAGATTTCAAGAGACGGCGGTGCAACTTTTGAGTTAATCGCCGATAACCAACCTAATGTTGGATTTTATAACTGGACGGTTACGGGCGCTCCAACTTTTCAGGCGATTGTTAAAGTTTCAAGTCAAAATTATCCTGAAATATCCGATGTTAGCGACTTCGTTTTTACAATTGGCACAAATGTTCAATCGATGGTTGCTGCAAACCCAAGTGAAATTATAAATTATTATTCAATCACTCCGCAAGAAAATGTTTTGCTTGGGACCAGAGGGAAAATTTCTTTTCTCGAAAATATAATTAGTTTGGAATTCGAAGGGGCTGGTAGCGTTTACACAAGAGATATAAGAGCAAGTGAATTAAATCTCGATTCGACAGGATTTCCTTCGTTCCTTGCCCAATTTTTCAAACCAAGAGTTGGAACTAATTACGATTTCGCTGTGAACACAAGTTTAAATCTCAACTTCCCGTCATTTAACACAAAAGTTGGCTTCAAAAATATCGGACCGGGCTATCAATCGCTTGGAACTGCATTCCTGCTCAATGATATTCGCGAGTATTCACTGATGAACTCAATAAGAATTGGCACGGTTGGAGTGCTTTTAAGTTATCTCTATCAAAACGATAACTTATTGCACCAAAAGCTTTTTACAACATCAAGGAATATCATCACTCTTGGGATGAATGCTATGATAACTTCGTTTTGTAATACCAGTCTTTCGGCAAATTACTTAAATATGAACAACGACTCGAACAACGATTCCACCAAAACTGATTTCGGGAGTTTGGTGATTAGCACCAATCAATCGCTTTCAATTTCTCAACAAGGCTTTTTCAGAAATATTAACATCAACTATGCTTTTCAAAACTCAATAAACAATTCATATTTAATTCAAAATGCCAAAACAACGGTGCATACATTAAACCTAAGTGCAATAGTTTACCCAATGAATAACTTATCGGCATCGCTTTCGGCGGGCATCGTAAGTTCAAATGCCTTCGATACCTTGATAACAAACACGCAAAATTACTCTTTCCAAATCCAACATACCGCTTTTTCAAACAAATTGATTACCACACTAAATCTTACAACAGCATTTAGCAAGAACAACACCTCTTTTAGAACAACTTTTAGCTCTGGATATAGATTGACCAACACCGACAACATCGGCTTGGTGTTATCCTATATGAAATACAATGGAAATTCCCAATCTGGTGGGAATTTCAAAGAATTCATTGGCAGTTTAAACTACACCCACTCATTTAACCTTTTTAAAGGCAAGTAGATTTTCGGAAAAAAGACTATTGCTGCTGTGCAAGAAATGCAATTGAGATTTGCATAAAAGACAAGGAGTTCAAATCGCACGTTCACTCTTAAAGACATCGGATGTTTTAGAAACATCCGATGTCTGGGAAACTTGTAGGGGCGACCGGCCGGTCGCCCCTACATAGATGGAACCTCGGAAACACCATTTTTGGGTTTGTTCTCACAAACAGAATTCATCACGGTTAGACATCGGATGTCTGCCAGACATCCGATGTCTGGGAAACCCCTTGTTTGGTGAAATGCGTCCGGGATAAACAGTGCTCGCCCTGCAAAAAGACATCGGATGTTTTAGAAACATCCGATGTCTGGGGGAAAGGTGCTGTTTCTCCTCGCAAGAAACAAAGGAACCTTCCGAGTGGAAGGTTCCTTATTATTTCAAAGGTGTATTGAAACTAATTCAGCTGTACGTTTAAACTTTTACTAGCTCTTTGAGAGTTATTGCGTTGTATCCGCGCATAAAGGCTTCTTGATTCAAAGGAATTAATTTGTGGTAACGCTCGGGCAGTACAGATGCCAAACCTTTCCAAATTGAATCGATGCTAACAACATTCGTAATTTTCAAAAAAGCTCCAAGCATAATCATATTCAAAACTTTGGTATTTTTAAGTTCAACGGCAATTTCCCCTGCTGGCAAAGAGTAAATATTAATATCACTTCTTGTTGGGGGCTTAAGTGTTGTCGATGTATCATAAAGCAAATTGCCACCAGGTTTGACCGCAGGTTCAAACTTGTCGATTGAAGGCTGATTTAGCGCAACAACAGTATCGAATTTCGAAATTATCGGCGAGCTAATCATTTCATCAGAAACAATTGTAATACAATTGGCGGTGCCTCCTCGCATTTCTGGACCATAGGAAGGCATCCAAGTAACTTCTTTGCCTTCGAAAATAGCTGCATAGCCAAGTATCATTCCCATTGTGAGAACACCTTGGCCACCGAAACCCGAAAAAATAGCTTCATGTGTCATTTTTTCACCTCTGGAACTTTAATATCACCCAATGGATAGAAAGGAATCAAGACATTTTGAACATATTTATTGGATTCTACCGGAGTCATCTTCCAATTCGATGGGCAATTGGAAACAATTTCAACAAGGCAAAAGCCCAAGCCTTGCTTTTGATATTCCAATGCTCGCTGCAATGCTTTCTTGGCTCGTCGTACATTCTGAACTGTATTTACTGCCTGTCGAGTAACATATGCAACTCCGGGCAATGGGGCGATTAAATCCCCAAACTTCAATGGATAGCCCATAGTCTTTGGGTCACGCCCATACGGAGATGTAGTGGTTACCATACCATCGATAGTAGTGGGAGCCATCTGGCCACTTGTCATACCATAGATTGCATTATTAATAAAAATCACAAGGAAATTCTCGCCCCGGTTTGCAGCGTGAAGCGTTTCGTTTCCACCAATTGCAGCAAGGTCGCCATCGCCTTGATATGTAAAAACAAATTTGTCGGGCAACATTCTTTTAATTCCTGTTGCAACGGCGCAAGCACGCCCGTGCGCCGCTTGCTGCATATCAATATCCATATAATTATAAGCAAAGACTGAACAACCAACTGGGGCAACGCCGATTATATCGTGTTGTATCCCCATTTCTTCTACAACTTCCATAAAAATTTTATGCACAGTGCTATGCCCACAACCCGGGCAATAATGCATATCGACATCCAAAAGCGCAGAAGGACGCCGATAAACCAGATTTTCTGGTCTGACAATATCTTCGGCAACTACATCTAATACTTCGCCTGCCATTTTTCATTCTCCTTTTATAAACATTTTCTCAAAGTTTTCCAAAATTTCATCGGGTGTTGGAACAACTCCACCCATACGACCATAAAACTCAACTCGGGTTTTACCTTGGACCGAAAGCATAACGTCTTCGACCATCTGACCAGCGTTCATCTCGATATCCAGGATACCTTTTACTTTCGGTGCAATCTCGGCATATATTTTCTTTGGGAAAGGATAAAGAGTGATAGGCCTTATCCAGCCAATCTTATACCCTTTCTGTCGCCCAATATCCATTGCTTTTAATGCGATACGGCTCACAAGCCCAAAAGCTGTAAAAACATATTCAGCGTCTTCGAGATTCTTTGTCTGGTAGCGAACTTCTTCTGCCTCCATCTGTTTATATTTTCTTTGCAATCGTAGATTGATTTCCTCCATTTTTTCGGGCTGTATGTGCAACGAAGTAATAATTCTTCGTTCGCCATTTTTAGGCTTTCCAGTTGTAGCCCAAGGATATTCTTTATTTTCCCGCGGCAGTTGTGGCGGAAGCTCGACCTTCTCCATCATTTGCCCAAGAGCACCATCAGCAAGAATCATAACAGGGTTACGGTATTTGAAAGCTAAATCGAATCCCAGCTTCACAAAGTCCGCCATTTCTTGGACATTATAAGGAGCAAGGACAAGTAGGTGATAATCGCCGTGACCACCGCCCTTGGTTGTTTGGAAGTAATCGCCTTGGGCTGGCTGGATTGTTCCCAACCCCGGACCACCACGATTAATATTTGCAAGCAAACAGGGCAACTCCGCGCTTGCAATATAGGACAAGCCCTCTTGCATCAAACTGATGCCGGGACTCGACGACGTTGTCATTGCTTTTTTGCCACACCCAGCCGCACCGTAAATCATATTAATTGCTGCAACCTCGCTTTCGGCTTGAAGCACAAGCATACCTGTTCGCTTTGTAGCTTCGCGGGAAAGATATTCTATAACTTCACTTTGTGGAGTTATTGGATAACCAAAATAAGCATCTACGCCAGCGCGAATAGCTGCTTCGGCGAGTGCCTCGTTCCCTTTCATTAATTTTACTTCTCCCATATCGCTCCCTCCTAAACTGCAACTTCTTGTTTGGGTTTCAACGACTTGCGATAGACAGTTATAACAGCATCAGGGCAAATAATTGCACAATTCACGCAACCAGTGCAGTTATCATTTACTTTGACAACATACTGGTATCCTTTGTGGTTGATTGCCTTGCCCAAAGCAAGGGTTTGCTCCGGGCAAGCTTGGATGCATAATTCACATCCCTTGCATCTTTCAATATCAATTATTACTTCACCAACAACTTTTGCCATTCTACATCCCTATTAAATTTGAAAATTGCAAATTAAAACTTATTTTTTTATTTTAAATTAATAAATTAAGTTATATAATTCCAAAATGTTGTTTAATGTTGCAAGACATCAAACACATCCCATTAATTTCGCAATTGGCATTTGTGATTAATCTTTTTGAAAAGTATATATTTTTGTAGGGGCAATTCAAGAATTGCCTCTATTTCATTACAAAAAGACATCGGATGTTTTTGAAACATCCGATGTCTGAAATACTTGTAGGGGCGACCGGCCGGTCACCCCTATATCGTTGGAAACGTCGGAAAAATCATTTTTGGGGCAAACATATAGCTCTGCCCTTACGATGGTAATAATGTCCTGGAAAGGATAAGGAATTGTGTTTTGTTTTGAAGAAGGAAATGATTATTCGCCACTACGAATTTTGAATTATGAACAATTTTATAATTTCATTTCAATTTAAATTATAATTGACTGTCTTAAGAAACCCCGAAAAAAATTGATTTTTTGTAGTCAAAATCAAAGTTCAACGCAAGGGTTGAATTTTCTAAATATTTATTCCAAAAATCTCTCTGATTACCAATCCAATTAGGAAAGTAATTCCTGTTACAACGAGATTTATAAGAACCATTTCCAAAAAACGGGATTTGAAGGAATAATCCTTCGCCACGGAAATGTAGTAATTAAAACAGAAGATAATAAGTATTGCAATGGCAATGGTAATAATCATTGCAAAGAATGGATTTGTGAATATAAGATATGGAGCGACAAGGAGAAGAACTGTGATAATATAAGCAATGCCAGTGTAAACGGCGGATTTTAAATGGTCTTTGCCTTCGCCTTCGGCTCTTGCCGAAAGATAGGAAGAGGCGGACATCGAAAACGATGCAGCAATTCCCGTTATCAAGCCAGCGAGAGCAATGATTCGGGTGTTTTGCAAAGCAAATGTTAAGCCAGCAAGGGCTCCTGTGAGCTCGACCAGAGCATCGTTCAAGCCCAGAACTATTGCTCCTGCATATTTTAATTTTTCCTCGTCGATTAAGCTAATTAGCGTGTTTTCGTGGGTTTCTTCTTCGGCAATAATTTTTTTTGCTTCGGGAATGGCTTCAACGATTTGGGTGTAGAAGTTCTGTGCCCGCTCTTCGGCTTTCTCCATCAACTTTATACTAAAAGTTAAGCCCAAAAATCTACCGAGAAAAGAATAGAACCAAATAACCCATTTGTTGGGTTTTACTTCTTGTTGAGTGTATTTTTTCCAAAAATTATGATGCCCCAACTCATCGTTTGCAATTCTGTTCAAAACATCGGCAGTCGCTGTTCCGTTGAATTTTTTTGCAAGATTGCGATAAACAAAATATTCAGTCTGCTCGGTCTTTTGTATCTTCAAAATTTTTTTCAATATGCTCTCGTTTAGATCCACTTCGACACCCAAAATTTATTGAAACAAATTCGACGTAAAAATAATATAATCCGAAAGTCTTCATTTATTATTTTTTAAAGGGGAAGTATTTATGATGTTTGAACTTGAATTCGAGAAAATACACGGTTTTTCAAACCTTTTTTGTGATTTTTTGAAAAGGAAACCATTCCTTCTCGGTCGCCTACGCAACGAACTGGAACTATTCCGTACCCCTGAAATTATCGAAAAAAAATTGAAGTCATATACTAAAAGGAAAAAATTTTTAGAAGTTATTCTCGAAAGCAATTCGGACATTGAATTAACCGAACAACAAAAAGAGAATTTGAAGATTCTAATGAACGAAAATGCACTTGTGGTGATAACGGGACAGCAACCAGCAATATTCGGCGGTCCGCTCTACACATTGTATAAATCAATATCTGCCATAGAGCTATCGAGACGGCTCAAAGAAACTTACCCCGAGTTTGACTTTGTGCCTGTCTTTTGGCTCGAAGATAATGACCACGATTACCAAGAAGCAACACAAGTCTTTCTCCTCGATAAATTTGCAAATCCCCTCGCTCCCGATTTAAAGCAACTCACAACATCGGACAACAAGCGGAGTATTGCGGATATTCCAATCGACAAAGCCATTATCGATTTCCTTGAATTTTATCTTGAAAGCAACAATCTCATTGCTGTTCAACCTAAATTGGCATCGCAAATTTTGAATTTTTACAAAGCCGATGTGATTTTGCCGACCCCGTTCAAAAAAATTCTGAACTTGGCTTTGGGAAACTACGGGATGCTATTTCTTTCGGCAAGTCTTTGTCGAAAGCATCTTGCTTTTGCCGAAATCATTCAGAAAGAGATTGAACAGGTTGGCGTTAGCCACAAAATCATTGAGTCCGCAAATCGGCTCATCGAGGGGATGGGCTACCATATCCAAGCGAAATCATTCGACGTCAATGCCTTCTATCATTTGAATGGCGAGAGAGTGAAAATTCAAGTTGACAAAGAAGACCAAAAATACAAAATTAAAGACACTTTGCTTACTGGACAGGAACTTTTGCGACTTTTCGAAGAAAATCCCGCTAACTTTTCGCCAAATGTGTTGCTTCGACCAATTTGCCAAGACTTTATAGTGCCAACTGTGGCAAGCGTTCTCGGTCCCAGCGAAATTGGATATACAACACAGCTTCCTGAACTTTACGAATGGTTTTCGGTTGTAATGCCTGCAATCATCCCTCGCCATTCAATTACTTTCGTCCCTGCAAAATTTGCATCAAAACTGGTCGAAAGCGGGATTGAATTTTTCTTTCAAAAGCCTGAAACTTTTGAAAAAGCAATTTATGAACAAAACAGAGACCAAACATTGCTCGAAACAATCGACAATCTGGAAGCCCGCTTCAAGGCAATATTTAACGAGATGCAAGAAGTAGCGTCGCAAATCGACCGAACGCTTGTTGCAAGCAGTGAGGCACATTTTAGCAAATCTTTTCGCTCTTTTGCAGCTTTGAAAGAAAAGATTTTCTCTCGTGAACGAAGAAAAATCCTCGAACAATCGAATTCCTTGATTTTGCTAAACAAATATATTTTCCCAAAAGGAACTTTGCAAGAAAGAATTGTTGCAACAATTTATCCCTTGCTTTTATTCGAAGCAAAAGAATTCCTGAACAAAATCGAGGGCATCTGCTCGCGTCCAAAGGATAGACATTACATCGTTGTTGTTTGAGGGAATCTAGTTCCCTCTTTGGTAAAGTATGATTGAACAAGGACTTGAAACCCTTTGGTATGTTGCCAGACATCGGATGTTTCAAAAACATCCGATGTCTTTAAATTTGCACACGGTCTTGCATCCCGTGCTCTGCTATGAACCCAACAAACATTAAAATTGGCTTATTTATAAATTTTATTGTTTTTCCTATGATTGATGAATTTGTTAGATGAATAATTTATTTCTTCAGACATACCTGTTTGCGAAACACCGGATGTCTTTATAGAAGCAGACATCGGATGTTTCAAAAACATCCGATGTCTTTAAAAAAAACGACATCAAGCAAAAGTGCACAAGGAGTTATTATTCTCGGTAAGTACAGTGAAGAACACAAAATCATCGAAACTTGGGCACATTTAAATAAAAAATTCTTTGTACAATCTGTGTCCGAACTTTTCGAAATATGCAAAGTAGCCGGTGAACCATTGGAAAAGGGAAACCCCAACACTCTGGCTTTGCTGTATATCTTTGTAACTCGTTATCCCGCCGGTACGTATGATGTGGAACTCGCCCCGAAGCGATTTCGTCCGCAAGTATTTCCCGGCGGCTTCGGTCAATGCATAAGAGCGATTTTTCAAAGGAATTCCACTAACTCCGCCACCGAAATTGCTGACAAAAAAGTCGTAGGCGTTCTTTTCTGCTGGATTTATCAAAACGGAAATCTCTTTGTAATTTGTTGAAGTGTTTCCAAAGTTCAATCCATCGTAACCAAGTTCGAGCAGTAAATCAATTAAATTTGGCACAAACTCAATGGCAAAGTCATTCGAGAGCTTCACAATTACAGGTAAATTCCGCTTACTTTGCCGAAGGAAATTCTTGGCGATGTATTCCATCCGTGCAACGAATTTTTCGTCGAGAGATGAATAGTCCCGTCCGCTATGTTGCACATTCGGACAGCTTTCGTTTATCTCAATAAAATCGATGTTTGAATCTTCGACACGATAAAGGGCACGAACAAAAGTTTCCAAATCCGAAAGCGAATCCGAGTCCGAAGCAAGACTTAGCCCAAGCGGAACACCGGGCTTCTTTTCTATTGTCTTCAAAACATTCAGAACTGCTTTGAGTCCAGGATTTGGAAGCCCCATCCAATTTGAACTTGATACAGAAAGTGGAAAAGGCAAAAAAGGATGGCGGACGCCTTTGCAAGCGTTCCCTTTGCGTGGCTCTGGGGTAACCGTGCCTGCAAGGAACGCCCCAGCCCCTTGCAAACCAGCCAATTCGTAGCCTTTGCCATCCTTGAACATCCCTGCTGCGTTGAACAAAGGGCTTCGGAACTTTATGCCCCAGAACTCACGCGCTAATTCTGCGGGAAGTTCAACTTGCTCTGGTCTTTCTTCAATAAGCTTTTTTAGAAAAAATTTCCTGCCATTGGAATAAACAAAACAAGCAAGGAAGGGGAAACTACTCACCAAAGACTTCCTTATCGGTCTATCAATCTTCGAAAGAAATTCGCAAAAGGTCATTTCATTCTACCTTGTACATATAATTTGGAATTTTTACTTTCAAAATTGTGTAGCCGCCTTCGAGGTCGCTCCATTGGTCACCGATTGAACCAATAATCTTGTATCCTTTCTCTGTTAACTCTTTTCGTTTAAGAGATTTAAATTCCCTTGCGGTGAGATTGGCTTCGTTCGAGCCACGACAAATTAGCGTGTCGAAAGTTCCATAGCCAGCCTTTTTCAAATTGTTAAAAGTCGCCTGATACTGGCTCTGACTTCGTCCAGTTATGAAAATAATCTTTATCCCTCGCGACACCAGCGTATCGTAGAATGCTTTGACTTGGCGTATTGGAACAGCCTTTTCAGTTTCGACCCACTTATCCCATTCACTTTTGATATAGCCAAAATCGTATTTCATTTCATATTCAAAATTCGAAAGAGCAGTTTCGTCCACATCGAAAACGAAAGCAGAATTTTTACCGATTTGCAAGGAATTCAACTGTCGTATTGCGTCGGCAATAATCGTGTCCAGCTCAAGAGAGTATTGCCCCGAAAGATAATACTCCTTTATCGCCTTCTTGGCATCACTCAAATTTACAACTAACGGCGGCTGCGAAGCCACTCGATTGAAAAACACAAACAAAAAGGCAAAAAGAAACATTGTTTGGATTGTCCTTCGCATTTTTACCTCCTTTTTACATCAACAGAAACATAATCAAGTAGTTTCAAAACATCGGGTTTGATTTTTACAATCAAACCTTGTTTCCCTCCATTGATATAAATTTCGTCAAGTTCGAAAATGGAATTCTGGATGTAGACTTTCATCTTTCGCGGAACCCCAAAAGGCGAAGTCCCACCGAAGACATAGCCTGTCCACTTCTTGGCAGTCTTCTGGTCGCAGGGCTGAACTTCCTTCGCACCGATAATTCGGGCGAGTTCTTTTTCGGAGACTTCCAAATCGCCGTGCATCAGGACAAGGAACGGGTCGAGCTCGGGGGCACAGAACACAAGCGTCTTCACCACATTATGCAAAGGGACGTTTAGTTCCTCGGCAGTTTGACGAGCCCCACCTTTCAGCTGGTAGTCATAGGTGAACACCTCGAACTCAACATTATGTTCTTTCAAAAACCTAATTGCATTTGTCATAACATCGAATAAAATAAAAGCAAAATTAAGAATAAGCCAACAAAAGACAAGTTTGGATTTAAAAAATAAATGCCTTTGGCTGGGTTTACTGATTAGCATATGGGAAAAATTATGAAAATATAGGAAAAATTGTCTTTCTAAAAAACTCATTTAAGCCCAATTAAAAAATATGTACATTTAATTTTTTAAATAAAAAAATTTGGATATTTAAAATTTTTATTGTATTTTGCACCTGCCTGTTTAATATATTTGGGAAATGTTTCGTCATTATATTCTGTCAGATGTAGTTGTACTGAACAATAATGACATTTGTCCTGTTGACACTATAGTGAATGGTGATACTATTCGGTGTACAAATGTTTGCAATAAAATTGTGGAAAAAGACCCCTGGCCACCGGGTACTCCTATTTATTTAACAAAAAACGATTTTAGCACTTTTGAAAACTTCAAAGGTTCGTTTTATGTTACCACAAATGAATTAATATTTCCTTTGAATTTAAAGCCCACCCCACATTCGGTGAATATCAAGATTTATAGTACTATTGGTGAGCAAGTTTTTAAAGAAACAAAAATATTAAGTGAAAATGCCCAAGCCTCTTTGCAATTAGGTTCCTTAAACAACGGAGTTTATTATCTTTTAATCGAAGATAGCCAAAATCCTTTTGAGTACGAAATTGTTAAAGTTTTAATTTTAAAGTAGGAGTGAAAAATGAGGAGGTTTACTTTTGCTATTTCAACATTTTTAGTTTTGGCGGTTTCCTCTTTACTTTGTCAGATACCAAAGGAGCAGGTTAAATGGATATTGCCCAAAAATGCATCCCCCGTTGGTATGGCGGGGGATACATTATTAATAATGACGACCGACCTGCCATTTGTTTTTGTTTACAATATCAAGTCCGATAGTGTAATTTACTGGCATCCTTTGTCAAAATTTTGGAAATTTTATAAAATTGAATTCGATAATGAAACATTTAATCTTGCACTTACATACTTAACCAAAGATACTACATTAACTTTTGAGCTTCACTCTTTTGAATTGGGTATTGTTTCGAGCTTAACTTTAAAATTCGAAAAAAATAAATTTCCCGCTCAATGTTATTACGATTTCAAAAAGAACATTTTGTACTCTTTGACCAATGACTTAAACTTCTTGGTCATCAATCTATCGAATAGCGATACATTATTTAATTTTTTTGAAGATGAATCGGATGCAGAGGATTTAGTTTATTCCTTTTCATTATCCGATGATAAGAAGCTTTGCGGTATTCTGGGCGGTAAAAGATTATATCTACTTAATTTGGAAAATTATAAAATTGTAAAAACATACTCTCTTATTTCATATCCTACGCATCGAATTAGAATTTCCCCAGGTAACAAATATGTTGTTCATTTTGGTTACGACAACACTTGCGATTTAATTGACCTCGAAAAAGATACAATATATAAGAGCAAAGTTGTTGGGAAATCGGGGCAAATCGAATTTACCAACGATAATAAATATCTTTTAGTTCGGGAGACCACCAGTTCGACACTGTTTAAATATAAAATACCAGACTTAACTATCGAGGACAGAGAAGCAATAGCAAAAACCTCAACCGCGTTTTTAAAAACACAATTCGAAGGGAACGAAGCACTAATAGTTAGCCCAAATGATGCAGATTTTAAAGGGCTTTATGTATACTATATCGATACCCTTGGACCCCGTAAATTGCTCTACATTTCAACCGTAAATAATTTTTATCCTTGTGGACAAAAAAATCTGATTTTTGTTCAACAAAGTCCAAAAGGTTACCCTATAATTCGTAATTCCAAAGATGGGAAGTTGGCTGGATTTTTTAGACCCCCCACCACTTTGAACAATATTAATTTCTCAACAATTTTACCATATTATTTTTATTCTAGTAACGATACTATTTTTGTCTCCGAGCTATTTTCTAACCAAGTTGTTAAGCATATACCATTAAAGGACCATAATCCGAAAGTAATCCAATTTTCCAACGATTTGAAATATTTGCTATTTCGGTCAAATTCAAACACCGACACTTGCTTTAAAATTCTTAATACAGAAACTATGGAAATAGTCTATGAATTTAAATCAGGCGAAAAATGTATTTTACCCCAGATTATTTTAACACAAGGTGTTTATAATAGACTTTTCGACTATGGGCGTTTTTCGAGTGATTCAAAATATTTTGGTTTCACCTATCGAAAATCCGCAGATTCCCCTTCAATTTTTGCTGTGGTAGATTTAGAGAAAGGCGATATAATTTTCTATGAATTTATCCAAAGCCCTTTTGCTTATAGTTTTGGAGATTTTGGTTCGGATGAAATTTTCATTCAAAATGGTTCAATGCAAATACGCAAAGTAAACTTAAAGACCAACGAAACTTTTGCTTTTCCCGAAGTAAGTTCATTTAATTCTTCTATGTGCAGTCTTTTTAATAGACCACAATCCAACTACTTAGTTCAACTTATACCCAAAATGGATGTAACCTATATGTTAATATTTAACAAAATGGACGGTAAAATTGAAAAAATGATGTCACTATTCATCGATAGCGTTCTAATTAATGAATTCATTATGGTTTTTTATTTCAATGAACTTTACTCTTTGTTTTATCCCAATTTCACATCTTATCCAATTTTTGCTTTCTGGGATTCTTTGACTACCGTTGCAACAGTTGAAAATTATGGTTTCCATCCTCCTAATAGTCGTATTACAATTTTCCCTAATCCTGTAAATGACATTTTGATTATTATATTGGAAGATACATTGCAAACTCTAAATGAAATCGAAGTATTTGATATTTTGGGTCGTAGTTTGCTGAAATCCCAAAATCAAACACAAAAAAATTTCATCCAGTTAAATGTCTCTTCGTTACCCCCAGGTGTATATTTTATTAAAATCAATTATAGTATGTTCAAATTCATAAAAAATTACTGAAATATTCCAAAGTTTTTGGTAAATCAATATGTTAAGCAATTTGGAAGGTGGTGAAAAGGCTCTAACCTTTTGCAAGGAATGCACATAGGTTGTTTGCAAAACAACCAATGCCTTTCTTTCGGGCGGACCAACACCTTGTGAAGTTCTATTATTGCAATCGAGTATCGTGACGACAATGCCCAATTTGTTTTACTGAATTATATGGCATAAAATTTGCTTTTTTTCATTTCTTATGAAAGTAAAATTCGAGACAATAAAGTTTCTACTGGTTGCTCTGATTGTTTTGCTGGTAGGATGCTCTCCGATTGTTCATTTTACATCGCAACAGAGTAAGCAATCTCGGTCTCAAAATTGGGGTATAGCCAGTAAAAGCGAAAATCTCGACCCAGTTCGGCTTAAAGTCGTCGAAGAAGCAAACAAATGGTTGGGAACTCCATATTGTCTTGGCGGGATTGCAAATTGCGTCGATTGTTCTGGGCTGGTGCAGAACATCTTTCGAAATGTTGGAATAACATTACCCCGAACCGCATCCGAGCAAGCCCAAATCGGAAGGCTAATTAAAACCCAAGATATAACCGTTGGAGATTTGCTATTTTTTGGTAACGGCAAAAAAATATCCCACGTTGCTATTTATGTGGGAAACAACGAAGTCGTCCATGCATCGTCAAGCCGTGGTGTGGTTCGGGACAGGCTGGATACTATCCTTATGTCGAACTTCCTTTTCGCAAAGCGAGTGATTGAGAACAACTAAGGTTGAGAGTTTAGAAAAAAAAAGGTCGGCAGCTACCTACTCTCCCACCGGGGAACCCGGCAGTACCATTGGCCTTGCGGGGCTTAACTTCTCTGTTCGGAATGGGAAGAGGTGTTTCCCCCGCAGTATCGCCACCGACCTTAAAGTTTTATGCGAGATGAGAGTTTCTGGGCAATGGGTGGTCACATATTCAAGAAGGTCGACGAAGCGGGAGCCAACCTAAAAATATAATGGTAAGCCCTCGGACTATTAGTACTCCTCCGCTAAACGCGTCGCCGCGCTTACACGTGGAGCCTATCGACCTGGTAATCTTCCAGGGTCCTTACTGGCTTAAGCCATGGGACACCTAATCTTGGGGCAGGCTTCGCGCTTGAGATGCTTTCAGCGCTTATCCTTTCCGGACATGGCTACCCTGCCGTGCCGCTGGCGCGACAGCAGGCACACCGTAGGTCCGGTCGTCACGGTCCTCTCGTACTGATGACGGGACCCCTCAAGTGTCCTTCGCCCGCATAGGATAGGGACCGAACTGTCTCACGACGTTCTGAACCCAGCTCACGTACCGCTTTAATCGGCGAACAGCCGAACCCTTGGGACCTTCTCCAGCCCCAGGATGCGATGAGCCGACATCGAGGTGCCAAACCTTGCCGTCGCTGTGGACGCTTGGGCAAGATCAGCCTGTTATCCCCGGCGTACCTTTTATCCTTTGAGCGACGGCCCTTCCACTCGGAGCCGCCGGATCACTAAGCCCTGCTTTCGCATCTGCTCGACCTGTCGGTCTCGCAGTCAAGCCACCTTCTGCCTTTGCACTCAACGCACGATTACCGACCGTGCTGAGGTGACCTTTGGAAGCCTCCGTTACTATTTAGGAGGCGACCGCCCCAGTCAAACTGCCCACCTACCACTGTCCCCGAGGATCCACTCCTCCGGGTTAGGATTCGAATGCAGCAAGGGTGGTATTTCACCGTCGGCTCCACACCCCCCGCAAGGGGTGCTTCACAGCCTCCCACCTATCCTACGCATGCTGCACCCAAACCCAATAGTAAGCTGCAGTAAAGGTGCACGGGGTCTTTCCGTCCATATGCGGGTAACCGGCGTCTTCACCGGTACCACAAGTTCGCCGAGCCCGTGGTTGAGACAGTGCCCAAGTCGTTACACCATTCGTGCAGGTCGGAACTTACCCGACAAGGAATTTCGCTACCTTAGGACCGTTATAGTTACGGCCGCCGTTTACC
>RCNO01000031.1 GCA_003731685.1 Bacteroidetes/Chlorobi group bacterium MS-B_bin-24 | reverse complement strand
TATCTCAGTAAATATTTTCAATAAATAATCGTAGAGTTATTTTTTAATAATTAAGGGTGTAACGATGTTAAAAAAGTCAATTTCTTTACTTGCAATTATGCTTGTTCTTTCGTTTGCTTCTTGTCGTTCAGAAGTCAAGAACCAACAAGAACCAAAAGACAATTATACCGAAGTCAGCGAGTTGGCTGAGCAAACTAAATCGGAATCCAACAATACTCCAGAACAAAATGCTGGATTTACACCACAAGTGTTTTTTGCAACCAGCGTATCGCCAGCCAAACCCGGCAATCTTGTTGATTTCGTTTGGAAACAGGATGGCAAAGAAATCAAATTTTCTGATTATGTAAAAGGAAAGATTGTGCTTTTAAATTTCTGGGGAACTTGGTGTCCACCCTGCCGACGCGAAATACCCGACTTAATCGAAGTGCATCAAGAAAGCGAAGGTAAAGATTTTGTTATCGTTGGTATTACGCTTGAACGGGATATCGAAAATGCCGAACGAAATGTAAAAGATTTTGCAACCCAAAAAGGAATTAAATACTTGAACATTATTGACAAAGATGGTGCAATTGCCAAAGCCTATGGTGGAATTAATGCAGTCCCAACTACTTTTATCATCGACAAGCGTGGAAAGATTGTCGAAACATTGATTGGCGCTCGAATGAAACAAGATTTTCTCGAAGCAATCAATAGAGCAAGGAAATAAATTTGGTAAATAATAAAAACAAAAAAGGCTGGTCAAAAACCAGCCTTTTTTATTCAGAATTCACTCTGTTATTCTTGGGTTTCTTTGGGACTCGGAGCCAAAGTTCTTTTTCCAAGTTCATTGTCAATCATTAACAGTCCGCCTTTCCAATCCCCAATAAGTTTAAGTTTTTCGACGATTTCGCTTACATTTGCTTCTTCTTCGATTTGTTCAGTAATAAACCATTGCAAGAAGATATTAGTTCCGTGGTCTCCCTCTTTAATAGCAAGATTAGCCAGTTCGTTAATGTTTTGGGAAATGAACCGTTCGTGTTTCAAAGACGCTTCCATAGCGGCAAGCGGGCTTTCCCAACTGGAAGGTGGCTGGTCGATTTTAGAAATTTGAACCGTCCACCCTCTGTCGAGCAGATAATCGAAAAATTTCATTGCATGTCCCATTTCCTCTTGGGCTTGGAGTCGCATCCAGTGTGCAAAGCCCTTAAGATTAATCGATTGAAAATATCCAGCCATTGCTAAATAGAGATTAGATGAGTACATTTCGCGAGCAAGTTGTTCATTGAGTGCTTGTTGCATTGTGCTTTTTAGCATTTTCTCCTCCAATTTAAAAAATATAAAACGAGTTAAACTAAAAAATATTCTATTTTGGTAATGTAATTTTAACTTCTGTGCCGGGTCTTCCTTCCTGGGCTAAATATGATGGGGATTGAATTTCTATTTTCCCACCAAATTTCGTGATAATTTCTTTGACCAATGCCATTCCCAATCCCGAACCCTCGATATTTTTCTCCTTTGCTATACTACTTCGATAAAACTCATTGAAAATTTTGCCCAATTCATCCTTTGGTATTCCAATACCATTATCGGCAACAATTATGTCAATTGAATTTATATTATCATTAATCGTAATTTCTATTATTCCATTTGCCTCTGTATACTTAATTGAGTTTGAAACTAAATTCGAGAGCGCAAGTTTCAATAAGTTCCTGTCGGTGGATAGAATCACCTCCGAAACGTTTGATTTTATCCTATAATCAAGATTTTTCGAGACGATTAATATTCTATGATGCTGATAAACTTCGTCCAAAATTTCTTTTAAATTTGTTGGTGTTTTTTCAATAGTTGTGGTTAATTTCACTTGCGACACTTTTAGGATATCGTCGATGAGAGTTAATGCACCCCTTAGCCTATGTTGAATCCTCTCGATTGGTTTTTCAAGATGGCTTGGCAGCTCGCCAAGGCTTTTGTTTGTGATTATTTCGACCCAAGTTAAAGCAGCAGAAATTGGGGTCTTTAAATCGTGAACAAAAGTCATCACATATCTTGACTTTGACCTTTCCGCTTCTTCCAGTTCCTTATATGCAACTGCAAGGGCTTTTTCTCTTTGGTAAAGCACTTTTGCAATTGAATTGGCAAGATAAATTGAAATATACACAACAATCGCAAATGTTGAAAAGAAAACAATCAAGTATCGTTCGTCATTGTAAAGCGGATGTTCTATGATTCCTGAAATTTGGTAATGAGGTATTAAACCTTTGAATTCTAAAATAGAACCCAAGATAGAAACCAAAAGAACAATTGTCATTAATAAATTGACAACCGCACCTGGCAGAATAAGGCTACCAATAATTAAGTGAAACACAAAGAAAGTGTTGAATGGAGATTCGACTCCACCAGTGAAGTAAATTATCAACATCAGGAAGATAAAATCAACTGAAATTTGTAAAAGCGAAAAGTGGAGGCTATGAACCTTGATTTTTTTTGAAATTTCGGGATATTTATTCCAAAGAAAATGGAAAAGGAAATTGTAAGCCAAAATCAATGGTGGAAAATAAATTAGCTTATCGAAGGGCATTTTAATTTCAGGGAAATAAATCTGTATCAATTTTGCACCACCGATAAAGCCTAAAAGTAATAACACTGCAAGATAACGAAGTTGAATTAACCAGCGATTTCTTTTTCTAATCTCAATCCAAAAACTTTCGAAATTGACCCAATCGGGAACCAAAGTAAAAATTTTCTTAACCATAACAATTTCACTTTATCAACAAATTCATAAATTGGTAATTTAAAAAAATTGATTTTCATTTTAGTATGGTGCAGAATACAATGAAAAATGTTTTTGAAGGCAAAAAGATTGTTGTTGGAATAACCGGTTCTATTGCTGCCTACAAATCTTTGTCTCTTATTCGTGAACTTGTTCGAAAGGGAGCCGAAGTATTTCCGGTTCTTACTCCCTCGGCAACAAATTTTGTCACAGAATTAGAAACATCGAATTTGAGCCGAAACTCAACCATTGTTGATATGTTCGACAAATCATATCAAAGCAAAGGGGCTTGGCACATTGATTTAGTTCACCAGTGCGATTTGATGATTATTGCCCCTTGCTCTGCTGCAACACTTGGGAAAATTGCAAATGGAATTTGCGACAATGCCCTTGTAACTTTGGCAATTGCTTTGCCCCGGAACGTGCCTTTGTTAATTGCACCAGCAATGGATACATCTATGTGGGAAAATCCGGCAACGCAAAGGAACGCCAAAACTCTACTCGAACAAGGTGCCGTAATTATTCCACCAGCAAAAGGCGAGCTGTCCAGCGCGCTTTATGGCGAAGGTCGCCTTCCAGAATTACCTGTGTTGTTGGATTACATTCAAACTTATTTGTATCTTGCCGAAATTAGCACTGAGCGAAAAGCTAATCTTTTAAAAATCAAAGGGAAAAACATTTTGATTTCTGCTGGTCCTACACAAGAAAAAATCGACGATGTCCGTTTCATAAGCAATTTCTCTTCGGGCAAAATGGGATACGCCATTGCTTCTTCTGCCTGTTCGCTTGGTGGAAATGTTACATTGGTCTCCGGACCATCTTGTTTAACAATTGAGCACAACTTGAAATTGGTTAAGGTTGCTTCTTCAAACGAAATGCTTCAAGCGTTAAAAGATGAATTCTTGGAAAATCAGATTGTCATTATGTCTTCTGCTGTTGCCGATTTTACTCCAAAAATCAAATCCTCGGGCAAGATTAAGAAAGAAAAGAGCGAAGAGCTTGTTCTGAACTTGATTAAAACGCCCGATATTTTATCTGAACTTGGCAGAATAAAGAAAAATCAAGTTCTCGTTGGTTTTGCTCTCGAAGAATCATCCGAAGGTTTGTTCAACGCTTGGAAAAAGCTCAAACAAAAGAATTGCGACTTGATAGTGCTCAATTATATTGACCGTGAACAAAGTGGCTTCGCTGGGGATTTCAACACCATTACTGTGATGAAATTCAAATCGGAAAACGAAATGAATATTAATTATTACGAACCGATGGAAAAAAGCTTATGTGCAATGGCAATTCTCGAGGAAATTGCCGAATTATTATAAATTTACTTTATAGCAAATTTTTCCATAACGAATCTCAAATGCTCGAAACTGTAAATTCCTGTATCGTGACCATCGCCCCAGATGATTCGAATAGCATAGTTTCCAACTGGCTCAATGGATTTCAATTCATATTTTGCGGGATTATGAACCTCCAACTTTACTGGCTCAAATTTTTTAAAACCAACCTGTTCACCCTGGCAAGAAGCACAAGGGCAATTGTCTCTTAAATCTTTCAAAGTTACTGTCGATGATAATCCATCGAGCCATTTGATGAATAACTTATCATTGTCAACTCTTTTGATTTCAATTGGCTCCATATTCTATTACTTGAACTTTGTTATTATCTTATTCCAAATAACAATAAAAGCAATTGCAGAAAATAAACACATAAACAAAATAATCCAAAAAGCATCTGTTCGTTCTGCAAGTGGAATAGTCACATTCATTGAGAAAAGGCTAACGACATAAGTTGGTACCATTATCGTTATTGTGATGATGTTTAGGATTTTCATAAGAACGTTCAAATTGTTTGCAATTATCGAAGCCCGTGCGTCCATCAAGCTTGCAAGGATAGATGAATATGTCTCTGCCTGTCGCAAACACTGATTGTTTTCGATGAGTATGTCTTCCAGTAACTCCATTTCTTCGCCTGTTATGTTTAGTTTTGCCGCATTAAATTTGATTTTTTCGAGCAGGAATTGGTTTGTTGTAATTGCGTTGTGGTAATACACCAAACTCTTTTCGAGAGCAAAAAGTTGCAGAAGATACTTATTTTCTTGTGCTTGGCTTAGATTATCTTCAAGTTCATCTGATATTTTATTTATAACATTCAAATGGTAGTAAAATTGTATAATAAAGCTATAAATAATTTTAAAAAAAACATCTTTGATTGAATATACTCTTTGGAATATTTTGGAATAGAAAAGCTCAGTCAGTGGGTCTTGCGACACAACCACCATTTTATCGGAAAAAAGGAAGATACCAATTGATTGAACACGAAAAATCAGTTCTTCGGGAGCAAGATGGTGCTTTGGTGCTTTAATTATGAAAGCGAAATGCTGTGGTTCAAATTCTAAACGAGCTAATTCATCGGGGTCCAATGAGGAGTTTAATGTATGCTCATCTATAAGTAACTCATCGATAAGGTATCGTTTCTCCGATTCTTCGATATTTGTGTAAAAGAGCATATTCCCATCCTCGGCTTCAAGCATTTTCCCTTCGTGGATTTTGTATTTTTTGACCATCGGACCTCCGGTTTGATTCCAAAACAAAACTACAAAATTACGAAGTATTTATCTTTGGATATGCTAAATTCCCAAAGTTATTTTGATAAAATACAAAAGATTTTAAAACACAACTTGTCGCTCTGAAATAGTTTTTGCAAATATCAGATTAAAAAAATAAATCAAAATTTGCATTTTAAGATTTTTTGCTTAATTTTGTTTTGTGTTAAAAATAATATTGTTATGATAACGAAAACACAAACGGGTTTATCGGCAAAAGCCGAAAAAAGGACTGAAACTGTTCAACTGGTCTCGTTTTTGCTTGGCGAAGAGGAATACGCTATTCCAATTACCAATGTGCAAGGCATTAACAAAATGAGCGAAATAACCAAACTGCCGAATGCTTTTGAATACGTCGAAGGCATTATTAACCTGCGTGGGAACATCATTCCCTTGATTAACCTACGGAAAAGGCTTTCTTTGCCTCCGAAAGAATTTGACAAAACCACTCGGTTTATTGTTATTGAATATGAAAACCACCTTTTTGGTTTTATTGTCGATTTCGTCAATAGAGTTCTTACAATACCCAAAAGCACTATTGAACCGCCCCCGCCTTCTTCCCTCAAAATTGACTCGAAATATGTTACCGCAATTGCTAAGTATGAAAATAGATTGATTATTCTTCTCGACCTCACAAAAGTTTTTACAAAAGAAGAGTTCAATCAAATTTCGACATTAAATGGATAATGTGTTGTTTAACAATTATTTGAGGATTTTATGAAAATCTCCACAAAACTCTATGTTTCTTTTGGTATAGTTTTATTGATACTTGTTGCGTTTGTCATTTTTGCCCCTCTTAAAATGTCTTCGCTTTCATCCAAGATGGACTCAATTCGAAGCGAGAATGTGAAAAAAATTGTCTTGCTTTCCGACTTTAAAGAAAATCAAAATGTTATCGCTCGTGCGCTACGGAATATGTTCTTCACCGATGACGCAAAAGTAGTCGAAAAAGAATGGGAACGCGTTCTCGGGTCTCGAAAAAATCTGGGGAATCTGCTTCAAAAGCTTCGAGAGCAAGCCAAAACAGAAGAAGAACAAAAGATACTTGATGAAATTGCCACCCTCCGAGAAAAGTACATTGCCGGGCAGAACAAAGTTCTTGAACTACGAAAACAAAACGACCTAAAATCTGCTGGCGAATATCTTATGGGTGGTTTCAGGGATATTCAAAATAAATACTTTGGACTGGTGAATGACTATTTTTCCCGTAAACTCAAAAATATTGATGAGGCTGTTGTTTCTGGAAAGGATAGCGCCGCAAGTGCAAGGAACATTCTTATCGGATTTGGATTGGCTGGGGTTATCTTAGGTTTAATCTTTGCAGCAGTAATCTCGAAGGGAGTTTCCAAACCAATCAATAAGGCAGTTGATGCAAGCCAAAAAATTGCTCGCGGGAATATGAATGTAGACCTTGATGTCAAGGCAAAGGATGAGACATCCTTGCTTATGGAAGCGATGAGGAATATGGTTTCGAATATTGATTCGATGGTAAAGGATGTAAAGACGCTTGCCGATGCGGCAGTAAACGGCAAGCTCGATGTTCGAGTTGACTCTTCCAAATACGAAGGCGATTTCAAAGAATTAATTGAAGGAATGAATGCAACCCTCGATGCTGTAATTGGTCCATTAAACGTAGCAGCTGAGTACATTGACCGAATCTCGAAGGGAGACATTCCACCTCTAATTGTGGAAGATTACAAAGGCGACTTCAAAGAAATAAAGAATAATTTGAATCAGTTAATTCAAAGCTTAAATTTAGTAACTCAAAGTGCAATTGAAATATCCAAAGGTAATCTTTCAGTAGAAATAAAAGAACGTTCAAAAGATGATTCTTTAATGATTGCATTAAAAGAAATGCGAGATATTCTACAAAATGTTGTTAATAATATTTATTCGATTGTGGACCAAGCAAAAATTGGCAAATTGAATTATAGGATTGAAGAAGGTAGCAATAAAGGTGAATTTCTAAGATTGATAAGAGGAATCAACGAAACTCTGGATGTAATTACGAACATATTTGATCATGCAGGAAACGTTATGGTAGCGGATAAGGATGGTTATATTAACTTTTTAAATAAATCCCAGTATAACTTCTTGACTACATATGAAGCGGAATATAGAAAAAATTTTCCGGACTTTTCCGTTCAGAAGGTTTTAGGCACTCATATCGACCGATGGCACAAGAATCCATCGCGAAATCGTTCTATTTTGGAAGGTCTGCGGTCCGCTCATGAAGCAAAAATTAGCATTGGCGACAAAATTATGCTTTTAGTGATTAATCCTCTATTTGACAAAAATCAAAATAGGTTAGGTTATGTTGTACAATGGATTAACTATACAAATGAAGCAAACTTAGAGAATTCTTTGAATAATCTTGTTAATGATATACTTAACGGTAATTTGAATTCGAAATTTGATGAAAATCTATTCACAGGTTCATACATACAAATAGCCCAAAAGCTTAATCAGATGCTCGATATTATTTCCCAGCAATTTTCTCTTACATCTAATTATCTTGAACGAATATCCAATGGAGACATTCCAGAAATTATTAAAGAATCCTACAAAGGTGAATTTGAACGGTTGAAAGAAAACTGGAACAAATTAATTAATTCCATTGACCGAATTGTTTCCGATACATTGGAACTTGGAAAGGCGCTTGGCGAAGGTAGGCTCGATTTTCGTGCCGATTCATCTAAACATCAAGGTAAGTACAAAGAAATTATCGAAACCATAAACACTGCAATCGACAATATTGCTGAGCCTTTGCAAGAAACTGGCAGTGTTATGGATTATATGCGCGATGGTGACCTCACTGTTCGAATGCTCGGGGAATATGCAGGAGAATTGCAGAGATTGAAAGAGAATATTAATGCAATGGCAGAAGCAATTTCCTCTGTTTTATTGCAAATATCCTCTTCGGCAGATGTAACAGCCTCTGCGGCTGCGGAAATTTCGGCAATAGCCGAGACACTTGCAGCCTCGGCTGCCGAGAACAGCGCCCAAGTTGATGAGATTGCAACTGCCATCGAGGAAATGAGCCGAACTATTTCGGAAAATGCAATGGGAGCAACCCGCGCCGCCGAAGTTGCCGATAAAAACAAGAAAATCGCAATGGAAGGCGGAAGCGCTGTTCAACAAACAGTCGACAAGATGAGCGAAATTGCTAATGTAGTTAAGGCGAGCGCCGAAAAGATTGAAAAACTCGGTGAATCGAGCAAGCAAATTGGCGAAATTATTTCTGTGATAGACGAGATAGCCGACCAAACGAATCTATTGGCTTTGAACGCTGCAATCGAAGCTGCTCGTGCTGGCGAACAAGGGCGTGGCTTTGCTGTTGTTGCCGACGAAGTTCGCAAACTTGCCGAACGGACAACCGAAGCAACGAAACAAATTGCGAATATGATAAAGGGAATCCAGAAGGAAACAGAAGAGGCTGTCCGCGCAATGCAACAAGGTACGAACGAAGTTAACAGCGGAATCGTTCTTGCTGACCAAGCAGGTAAAGCTTTGCATGAAATTGTGCAAAGTTCGCAGGAGGTTTGGGATATGATTAATCAAATCGCTGCCGCAACCGAAGAGCAGTCCTCGACAGCTGAACAGGTAGCCAAGAATGTAAGCTCGATTTCCCAAGTTACATCGGATACTGCAAATCGTGTTCAAGACATAGCAAAATCTGCCGAAGACCTTGCCAAACAAACTGATTTATTGCGAACACTTCTCGAAAAGTTCAAGTTGCGCAAGGAAGGCGGAAGCAGTTACCTCGAAGGAAAAGATTCGCGGAAACTTTCGGGAAAAGGTAGCCGATACCTTTCCAGTGGCGAAAAACAGTAGGGTTTAAGAATTTTGGGAAAAGACCCAAAGGGGCAGGAAGTTTGCTTCCTGCCCCCTTTTTTAAAGATGGGCAAACCAAGATTTATTGGGTACAAGATATTTTTTCATTGCATCTGCGGTAAGGCAGGAATGAATTGGCAAAATGCCAATTAAATCGCCAACTTTGTAACGGCTTAACACTTGTGGAGTGGTTCTAATCACAGAATGTTCCTGAGTGATGAATCGCACGAAGGAATTTTCGAGGGGGAACGACCAGGAATCGTTGAAAATATCGACAAGAAGTCCGAAAAACTTTACTCCGTCAATTTCAATGTAATCTTTAGACAAATGAACAGCACCCCCGTAGCAAATCATTTCGTTTCGTTCAGGATAAATTGCAACAATTGGAGCAGCCAAGCAAACTGCTATATNCTCGAAATCGCAACTGCCGATGTAAGCTTGCTGAACATCGTAAAAAACAAAGTTCCCGGGGCGAAGTTCATCTACACCATAAAAGTCATCGCAGATGCATACCGAGGGAGTATCGCCAACGGAGAGAATTAAATCGAAACCTTCGGATATCAATTTGTTTTTTAAGTCGAAAAGTTTGCCTAGGAAAATTCTGTTTTGTTCGATAACTTCATCTTTTGAGTTACAAAAATAGACATTCCCGTTGTGCGATAAAATCCCTATTAGATTAATAAATTTTGTCTTCTTGATTAAACTCAAGGCTTTTGCGATTAAGTTAAAATTGTCAATTGGCAAGCCTGAACGTCCATAACCAACATCGATTTCCAGGTAAACATCGACAGGAAATGTTAAAATGTTTGAAAGAAACTCAATAGTGGCAATGTCGGAAATAATTAGCTTCAAGTTGATATGCTTTGTCAGTAGGAGAGTTTCGGGTAGTTCTCTCAAATTCAAAGGGAAAGCAATCAGGATGTCTTTCCATCCAGCTTGGGCAAAGTATTTAGCCATTTTGAGCGATGACACTGCGATTTTTTCGACTCCAAATTCCTGAAACCATCGTCCAATTTCTTTCGATTGATGTGTTTTGAAGTGCGGACGAAACTGTATTCCCAAATTTTTGACTTTCGAAACAACTCGATTAATGTTGTTCTTACATTTAGTTTCGTCCAAAAGGAGAGTAGGCTCGCAAATATCTTGGATAGAAAGCCCGTTCATTTAAATTCCTCAATTATTTTAAGACAGTAATTTTTATAATTAGAAGAAGGCATCTTTTCAATCCATTTAGAAATTTCATTGATTGAGACATAACCCATAATCAGAGCAATTTCTTCCAGGCAAGCTATCTTTCGACCTTGTCGCTGCTCAATGGCACGAATAAACATAGAAGCGTCGAGCATCGACGAGGGATTCCCTGTATCGAGCCAGGCTATGCCACGACCAATTTTGATGACATTTAATTCTCCCATCGCAAGATATTTTCTTTGCAAATCTGTGATTTCGAGTTCTCCTCGGGCACTGGGCTTTAATTCGAGAGCAAAGTCGAATACGCTGCTGTCGAAAATGTACAACCCCGGAATTGCGTATTTTGAAACGAAATTCTTCGGTTTTTCGATGATTTCAATTGGCTTATTTTGCTTGTCGAACACAACAACTCCGTAATCTTCGGGATTTTCGACTTCGTAAGCAAACACAGTGGCAGATTGATTTTCGGCAATACCTTTTTTGAGGAAATCCAACCGACCATAAAACAAATTGTCGCCAAGAATAAGGCAAACACTTTCGTTTTTGAACAAGTGGCTTGTGATTATAAATGCCTGTGCAATTCCTTCGGGCTTTGGTTGAGTGACATAAGAAAAACTCAAACCCCATTGGCTTCCGTCGAGTAGCAACTTCTGATAGTTATGAATGTCTTCTGGTGTAGAAATGATAATCATATCGCGGATACCAGCTAGCATCAAAGTCGAAATAGGATAATAAATCATTGGCTTGTCGAAAATGGGGAGAAGTTGCTTGCTAATTACATTTGTTGATGGATACAAACGAGTCCCTTTGCCCCCGGCAAGTACAATTCCTTTCATATGTATGAATTGAAAAAAACTAATCTACAAAATTACCGGGAGATATCAAAAGTAGAATTTTGTTTTTGAACTAATCGGCACTAAAAGTTTCTTGTTGGTTTAAACCTTGATGATTAGATTCCTCGTTATTGTTTTCGAATGAACTGGCTTTGCAACCACAAAGAACAACGAGATTAAAATTTTTCGGGTCGAAAACATTTTCGTTAGTTGTGTTATTGCAATTGCAATTGCATTTATGGTCATTCATTTTTTCTCCATTTTTAAGTTAAACAAAATTCAAATTTAATAATTTTTAACTTAAATTATATACTATCAAAAATTTTGTTTAATGTATCAACAGTATCGGATTTAAAATGAATAAAGAAATCCAAACCTACGTTTTTATACAAGTTGATTTCCTCATCATTCTTAGGCAAACCAGCAAGCACTGTAACAATCAATGGCTTTGCTTTCTTAATCAAAGCAGTTAATTGAGGAACAAAATTGGGATAAAATTCATTTTTTGAACAGAAAACCACAACTTGTGGTAAAGTGGCTAAAATTTTTTGGAAAGCCTCTTCAACTGTTTCGAAAGGGGACGATTCGATTACTTCAAAGCCACCGATTGCAAAAAAGTCGTGCGAAAAATCCACCCGAGCTTTGAAATCCGCAACTTTCCCAAAAGGCATTAACAGAGCAACAGGCAATTTCCCGTATCTTTTTTGATATGTTGAAGCACGAAGTCTAAGTGCTTCGAATGGTTCTGCTTCACGCATAGGTGTAAGGGGAGTAATTGAATGAGTCTCTACTTTTAAACTGCTTTGGGTTGCAAAAGAAGAAATCGAAAAATTCTCGTTCGAAGCTTCTTTGATAAAGGTTCGAATATCAATTGGTTCTGCAAAAAAAGGAATGCTTTTAAGCGATGGTGATTGAGTTTGGGAATCATTCAAATCAATCTCTACTTCAGGTATTTTAAATTTATCATCACTGGGGTTTGGATATTTGTTTGTGCCGATAAGTATTCTTTCCCGCTTGGTTAGCTCCGATAAAATCTTTCGTTGATTTTCGAGGACTGAATTTTGAATAAAGTTATTCATTATACATTCGATGAATCCACCTTTGCTTTCGACTTCCTTGAAAAGTTCCAAAGATTTTCTTGCCAGTTCAAATGTTAAGGTTTCGAGATACCACGACCCACCCGCCGGGTCAATGGTATCGGTTAAATTATGTTCTTCGAGCAAAACAAGTTGAGTGTTGCGAGTATTGCGTGCCGAAAACTCGTTTTGTTCATCCAAAAAATAGTCGTAAGGGGTTACTTCTATATAGTTTGCTGAACCCAGAATTGCTGTAATTGTTTCGCAAGAGTTTCTTAACATATTGACATAGGCATCGAGTTTGCTTTTATTCCTTTTATTCGTCACGGCGTAAATTTGAATATCAACTTGTTCAGTCTCGATTTCGAATGCTTCCAAAATTGTAGCCCAAAGAAGCCTAATCGCCCGCAATTTTGCAAGGTTCAAAAATATATCGCTTCCGATGGATACTTTGAAAAACATTTTCTCGATAACCTTTTCCAGCGGAATATTCAACTTGTTAAACAATCTTAAATATTCCACAGCAAGGTTCATTGTAAAAGCAACTTCTTGAAGCGAGTTCGACCCGCTTTCGTAAAAAGTAGTTGCATCAATAAGCAAAAATTTGAATTTGGGGAAAGTTTCCGCAAAAAAGTTGAACATTGAAACAAGGAAATTTTCGATTTCCGAAAGGGACTTTGGCAAGTAACCATTCCCAAGGCAATGGGAAAGTAAATCGAAATGAACTCTTCCGGAAATTGTTTGGGGTTCAATGCCGGTTCGATTTAAAAAAGCGTAGAATAACGCAAGAAGTTCGAGCGGATGAGAAGTCTCGAAATGTAAATTAATATTCCGGAGGTTAACATTTTGTAAAAGCTTCTCAAAGTCTTTTAGAGTTTCAATTGCAATAGCTCGGCGAGGTGTAGTTTGGGGGTCAAGATGTTTCAATAGGAATTCGCTTATGCCTGAATTGATTTCTTGGTGAATAAATGAATTTGCTTTGCTTGGCTCGGGAGTATCGATTCTTTGAACTATGTGCCAAGGTTGAACTCGATAGCCAGAAATATTGGATGAACGAAGAAATCGAGGAAGTCCGGGAAATTCGCTAGAAACCTCAGGGATTTGTTCCAAATCGGAAATTGTGTACAATGGTTTGACGGTTATTCCTTCGTCAAGGTGAGAAGCCAAACTCTCGGGGTCTTTCCCTTTCAAGCTCTTTTTTGCTTCCTCGAGCCAATCTTTATACCTGCTTGGACTAAATTCTTCGAAAAAAAACTTTGAATTTTCCATTTGAATTTTTCAAATTTTAAATTACAAACTTATGAATTTAATGAATTTTGTAGGTTAAAAACTTTTTCAAATTGTTTAATTTGGAATTTAAAAATATCGAGGTTCAAATGAAAAAAATCGGTATCCTTTGTGGTGCGGAAAATTCTTTCCCATTTTCTCTTATTGAATACATTAATTCACGTGTTAAAAATGCAGAAGTAGAGTTGGTGAAAGTGGGTTTCTGCAAAGTTGGGGAAGCTCTGGATTACGACATAATCTTCGATAGGGTAAGTCGAGAAGTTCCGATGTATCAATCCATATTAAAATCAGCAGCTCTTGCTGGGGTTAAAGTAATCAATGACCCCTTTTTGCGTTGCTTAGAGGATTATTTCTTCCAATACAATCTTGCGAATAAGTTAGGTGTGAAAACCCCTAAAACTGTCATTATTCCTACGAAAGAACATCCCGAAGGGACTACTTCCGAAACTTTCAAAAACTTGATTTACCCATTAAATTGGTCTGACCTTTTTGATTACATTGGTTTTCCATTGATTATCAGGTTGAATGTGATAAATAACGAGGCATTAACATTTCGCGTCTACAATCCAATGGAATTCTTTTCTGCATACGATTATTCTGGAAACAAGCAACTTATTGTTCAAGAAGACCTAAAGCCAGAAGCACATTTTAGGGTCTTTGTTGTTGGCAAAGAAAAAGTCCGTATCTTTAATTATGACCCGAACAAGCCACTGGTTGCCCGATATTCAAAAGAAAACAATTTCGTCAAGCCTGAATTAAAATCTACTTTAGAGACGCTTGCAAAAATGATTTGCGTGGCTGCTAATTTGGATTTTACAACAATAGATTTTGTTTTGTCGAACGATGAAGTTTATGTTTACAACTTCTACAATACAACTCCACGTATTGATACAACAATTTTTTCAGATGATGAATACGAGTGGTTTGTTTTTACGTTGGGCGATTATCTTATTTCTCTTCTCGAAAGACCCAAAAACACATCGGAGCTTTCGAACAAAGGCTACAATTTGTTTGTTTCAGATAAATTTAGGTAATATATGAACAAGTATTTCAAACCTCGATTTTATTTCCTTTTAATCTTTGCATTAACATTTAATTATGTTTATTCGCAGAGAGCAACTTCTCCCGAAGCTTTAAAAGTTGCCGAGTATGTTAGATTCCTCGCTTCCGACGAATTAGAAGGCAGGTATCCCGGAACCCAAGGCAATTATCGTGCTGCGGAATACATCGAAAACCTATTCAAACAATTCGGCTTAAAACCCCTTGAAAATTCATACAAACAAGAGTTTCCTTTCCCAGTAAAATATATTGTTTCCGAAAAGAACTCTGTGGTATGGGAGAAACTAATCGAAAGACCCGGTTTGCCTCGCGAAATGTGGAAAGCTGTACCCAAGCAATGGAAAGTTGGAGTTGAATTTCAGCCTCTTGCAATGTCCGAAAATGGTACTGTCACGGGCGAGGTGGTTTTTGCTGGATACGGCATTACTGCAAAAGATATTGGCTACGATGATTACGAGGGTATAGACGTAAAAGATAAAATTGTTATCGTGCTTTCGGATTCGGCAGAGGGTCAACCAAAAGACGAGAGATTCGTTCCATATTCCAAGCTTAGCTACAAAGCGATGAATGCTCGGGAACACGGAGCAAAGGCTATCATTTTCGTTAAAGTCCAAAGCGATTCCGCTAACGTGTTCTACCCATTGCGAATGTCTTCGATGACTAGCAAAGCGGGAATTATTGCAATTCAAGCAAATCGCACTGAAATTGCCAAGTTCTTTCCGAAAGAAGCTAATCTTTATCCTACTGAACTTGAAATGCAGAAAACCAAAAAACCGAAAAGTTTTCTTATCCCAGATACAAAAGTAACAATTACAGTTGACCTCGAAAAGGAATATGCCAATGTTCCAAACGTTTGGGGTTTAGTTCCGGGAACAGACCCAACTTTGTCGAATGAATACATCGTTGTTGGGGCGCATTTTGACCATCTTGGCTGGGGAACGGAAAATTCCCTCTATCGTGGCAAAATTCCACAAATTCATAATGGTGCCGATGACAATGCTTCCGGTGTTTCCGCAATTTTATTCCTTGCAGAATATATCGCCAAAAATCCACTTAAAAGGTCAGTTATATTTGTATCATTCAATGGCGAAGAAGAAGGGCTTTTGGGTTCTGCTTATTTCACAAAACATTCTCCCGTACCTATTGAAAAAATTGTTTTTATGATGAACTTCGATATGGTTGGGAGAATGAAGGAACGTAAGCTGAATGTTTTTGGAACTGGTTCATCTACTACTTTCGATAAAGTTGTTGATTCTGTTGCAACAATAGATACATTGATGTTGACAAAAGGTACGGAAGGTTATGGTCCTAGTGACCACGCTTCGTTCTATGCTGCGAAAATTCCTGTTCTGTTTCTTTTCACTGGTGCCCATAGTGATTATCATATGCCAACAGACGACGCCGAGAAGATAGATTGCGACGGCATTGTTACTGTTGTTAATTTTGCTAAAAAAATATTAGAACGATACGGAAACACATTCGAAAAGCCTGACTACATTGTTGTACCAACTGAAAAGAAAGAGACTCAACACAATGGACCGGGTTACGCAAAGGTTTGGTTCGGTATTGTGCCCAATTTCGAAGATAATCCCAAAGGGCTGAAAATAACCGGCGTTAGCCCCGGTAGTCCTGCCGAGAAAGCCGGGCTTAAAGGTGATGATATTATTATTAAATTTGGGGGGAAAACTGTTAAAAACCTTCAAGATTTAACATATATTTTAAGAGAATTTAAACCCAATGACATAGTCGACGTCGTTGTTTTAAGAGATGGGAAGGAGCTGGTTTTCAAAGTGAAACTTGTTAGTAGGTAATGGGCGAAATAAAACTCGAAAAATTCGAGATTCCAACTGGAATAAACGACAAAATAATAGGCGATATTAGGTATCCAAAGAATTTTGAAAACTCTTTGCCAATTTCAATTATCATTCACGGATTCACAGGGCACAAGGATTGGGGCTTCCTGCCTTATCTTTCCGAAAAGGTCGCAGGCGCTGGATTTGTTACTTTGGTCCCAAATTTTTCTACCGACATTGTTGACCCATTCCAAGATTTCTTCATAGATGTCGAAAAATTTTCGACTTTTACTATTTCACAATGGGTGAGTGAACTGGGTTTACTAATCGAAAACATTCGTAACAAAAGAATTTTAAATGATGCGGTTAAAGATTTAGTAGATACTGGCAGAATTTTCTTAATTGGGCAATCGCTTGGTGGGGCGGTTTCGATGATTTATGCATCAACACATAATTCAATCCAAAAGCTTTGTCTTCTTGATTCAGTCGGGTCTTTATTTCGATATACTAAACGACAGATTGAAGAATGGGCTAAAACTGGGTTCATACTTTTCACAAATTCAAGAACTGGACAGGAATTGAAGCTTAATTTTTCGTATTATCGTGATATAGTTGATAATAATTATGCACTTGAAAAGCATTTATCCCAAATCAAAGTTCCCGTTTTGTTTATTCATGGAAGCGAAGACCTAACCGTTCCTTTGAAAGAAATTCAAAATTTAATTAATCTGGCTAAAAACCCTTTGGTGAAATTAATTGTTTTGCCAAATACAAATCATACATTTGGTATTGAACATCCATTTACCAAACCTACAGAAGCTTTGGATAAAGTAATTGAAACAACAATAAGATTCTTAAAGAATGAGGAAATTTAGATTTTCATTTTTGACAATCGTAATTTTAATTCTTGCTGGATGTGAACTAATTAAATTGACTGAGGCAAAAAAGAAACAAATTCCGCTTGACCCCACCCAATCAATTGGGACCGTTGCTTTATTGGTGAATGAACTAAAACAAAATAATATCGACGGCTCACTCAAATTGTTTATTCTTTCCGATACAAGTTTGAATTCTGAATACTTTTTTGAATTAAAAGACCGGTTAGAAAGATTTGGTCGAAATATCTCTAACCGGTCAATTACATATTACAAAGTTGACACTTTAAATCCTACAGAGCATCTTTTGAGCGTCGAATTTGACTATATCTACGATTACTTTTTTATTGCCCAAAAGAACGATGACATTTGGCTTATTAAAAGCTTTGGACAAAAGAAACAATAGAAACTTGCTTGGCTAAAATACAAACCACTCCAAGCCAATTGTAACGTTTCCTAAACCAATGATAAACCTTGTTGGGTCAAATTGAAGTTCTACAACACGAAGCCCACCATAAATACCAAGAGAAGAAATAGGGAACCATTCACTACCAAAGAATCCAATTAATTTTGTTTGAGTTTCGTTTCGCCTTTTGGTTTTATTGGTAAATGGGTCCATGTAGGGAACAGACTCAGTGGAAACAAGAAACTGAGCTTTGACGAAAGGATAGAACGAACGAACTTTCCATTGTGTAAGGAAATATTTAAAAAATGGACCAAATGTGAGATAGGTTGAACTGCCTGAACCTTCGGCACCTCCATCGAAAAGGAAGCCAAAATTTAGACCAATGTGCATATCGGGATTGAGAGCGTAAGCNAGCGTTCCGCCAAAAATGTCCTCTTTCTGGATTTCGACACCCACGCCCCAGATTTGGTCGGGGAGTTTTGCCTTTGTTTCTTGCGAAAAAGCGCCAACGATTGAAAAGAAGAAAAGCACAAGAGCAAGTTTAAAAGCCTTTTGCATATTTAACCTCAAATATTAACAAAAAACAAAAATACAAAAAAATGAAATATTAATATGAAAACAAATTCAATAAAACTCTTTGAAATTTCGTTTAAAGTTATTAATTTTGTATTTTGAATTTTGGCTATTTGAAAAAAGAAAATTGGGCCCATAGCTCAGTTGGGAGAGCGCTTGAATGGCATTCAAGAGGTCAGGAGTTCGAATCTCCTTGGGTCCACGGCAAAGGGGTCGTAGCTCAGCTTGGTTAGAGCGCCAGTCTGTCACACTGGAGGTCGCGAGTTCGAGCCTCGTCGGCCCCGCAAATAAAAACCCTCGATTTACCTCATCGAGGGTTTTTTGTTTTAACACGAGGATGGATTTTTAACTAAAAGGAAAGACTATAAAGACCGCAAAGTCCCAAAGTGAATGGGAAATTATCGCAGGAACTAATGATTTGTAACGGAGATAGATGAACCCCCAAAAGATTCCACAAATAAAAGCAGCCACAAGCAACATCAAATTAAAAGCCCAGATATGAACGAGCGTATATAAAATTGTCGAAAGTATAAGAGCATAGGCTCTTGAATTGAATCTTCTCAAAAATTCTTCTAAAATAAATCCACGCCAAAAAATTTCTTCGGCTGGTCCGATAATGAAAAGAAGAAGAATTGAAATCAACCAAGTTGGTGTCCCCGTCTTTGTGCTATAAACAGAAGCAACTTGTGGGGCAGAGAAATCAAAAAGAGCGAAAGAAATTATTTTGCCAAAATAGAAAACAAAATAAAGGATAATAGCAGAGATAATACCTATCAGTATGTGCTTGGGCTCAAAAGTGAATAATCGGGGAAAATCTTTCTTATTCTGCAAATAAACATACGAAGTGAGAAGCAGCCCCGAAACAAACATAACAGCCCAGAAATTTACTTTCTGGGCTGTCCACGGGGAAAACATTATAAACCAGAGAACGAAAGCAAGCGTAGCACCAATCAAAAGTTTTTTCATAGGAATTTGCTCAAAATAATTGCAAGAATAAACAAAATACCGAATTGGGTATGAAGTTGGGCAGTTTTTACATCCATAATTACAATTGGTGAAATATTATTTGAAGTTGCCTTCGAAAATTCTTTTACATTTTTAATAGCAANTGGGNTTGAAAGAAAAACGAGCAAGCCAGCAATATTAATTACATTTAACCCGATTAACAANATTGTAAGTATATATGCTCCAAAGATAAGAACAAGATATGCTATTTTGGATGCATTCAAGCCAATCAAAATCGGCACTGTCTTGATTTTCACACGGTTGTCATTGAAAATATCACGGGAATTATTTGCATGGAGGATTGCCACAACAAGAAAGCCAATTGGCAAAGAAATTAGAAAAGTTTGCCAATCGTATGTTCCCGTTAAAGAGAAATAGCTTCCAATAACAAGTAGAGGTCCGAATGCAATAAAAACAGCCAGGTCGCCAAGGGCAATGTACTTCAACCCTTTTCTCGTCAAGGTGTAAAATAGCCCCAAGAAAAGACCACCTAAGCCCATAAGTAGTACTTCATACCCGCGGTAATAAACAAGGATTTGTCCCAAAAGGAAGCCAATTGCAAAGGAAAGAAGCCCACCACGCAAAACCTGTTTGGGTTCCAAAAGTCTTTCGATTATGACACGGCTTCCTCCATAGGTATCTTCCGCATCAACACCGAATTTGTAATCGTAGTAATCGGAAACTAAATTTGCCCCAATATGAAACAAAACGGCTCCGAAAAAAACAACAGGGAATAAGCCCCAAATAATATCGTCAGGTTGCCTTAGAAAAGCAAAAGCAGTGGCAATCAAAACTGGAATGATTGAAGCAGTGAATGAAAAGGGGCGTGTAGCTCGAAACCAAATTTGGAATTTGCTTTGCTGTGCCATAAAACCTCCTAAATTGTGATTTACAAATAATGCAATGAACTATTATTCAAATTTTCTTGAGCCATCCGGCTGATAAACATATTTGAATGTGTAATATCGTTCTTTGTGCTGATATGGGTCGATTGGCTGTGGGTTGCCTTTCCAATAACTTATGATTTGCAACTTAGCGTATTTGCCATCGGCAGTTCGAATTATAATAACTCGTCCGGGTATGGGGGAGACTATATGAGTTTGTGGGTCGTAATTATACCATCCATTTCCAGAACCAGTTGGAATTGCAAGGTCTTTCAAAGAGTTCTCGATTCTGTAACCTGTTTCGGGTGCCTCTTTGACAGAATTGAAATCGACATCCTTAAGCAAAATTGCTCCACCTTGCCCGGGACCACGAACTCCACTATTGGTGATTATTGTCGTTCCTGCAAAACCAATGTCCCATTTTGTAGTCAGCGAATCGCTATTGCTAACGATAGTACTATCTTTAAGCGAGAAAAGAGTGAAAATACCTTTCTTCCCTGTGTCGGCAGGTAAATCGTAAATAGTTACAGCCTTTACAGTGGTTGTTGGCGGCGATTGCGAGTTATTATCTTCACTCTTTGAGCAAGAAGAAATGAGCGCAATGGCAAAGATGAGCCATAAAGCAATGATAATATCTTGTTTTTTCATAGTACACCTCCTTTTTTGTTTAATAATAAGAATTAGTTTTTAATATATTTAAAATCAATCGAAAAATAGAATGTTCGACCGGGATTTGCAGCTAAAAATCTTGCATCTTTCCTATCGAACAAATTATCGACTCCAAAATTTAAAACAAAATACTTGAAAAGTTCTTTTGAAATATTCCATCTAAAAATTGCATAACCAGGTGCAAACTCACGAGGGTCGTCGAGTATCATATTGCCATTAATGTCCTTGTAACCATACTTGCTTTTAACATTAACACGAAAAGACGAAAATAATCCTAAATCTTGTGAACGATAAGTTAATCTAATATTTCCAGAATGCTCAGGACGGTGGAATAATCCACCATAGTCAGAGATATTCACTGGAACATCATTACCATTTGCATCCCGTTTGAAAATTTTTCGGTTTTTTATTTTTTCAATAACATCTAAATCACCAGTTTGTAGGAATTGATAAGAAATATTCAGATGGAAATTTTTTAAGAAAGAATATTCGAGGGAGAATTCAACCCCTTGAGTGTAGATTTTATTGATATTCTGATAGGTATGTAACCTTTGCCCGTTGGTTTTAATTGCAATCGGCAGAAAATCTATCAAATTTTGGATGTTGTTGCGGAAGAAATTGATTTTTAGGAATAGTTCATCGATTGAAAAGTTACCGCCAAAATCGAAAGATAAAGATTTTTCAGGCTCAAGCTTTCCAATGGTATCTGGTGATATTAATATTGTAGCAATCTGTCCCTGTTGTTGTAACTTCTTTAAGCCTTCGGCAGCATAGGTACGACCAAATACAGAGTAACCAGCCATAGGATTAGTCCAATCAAGATACAATTCTTCGAAGTCGGGAGCTTGGAAACCCGTTCCAACTGAACTTCGAAGAACAATATTCTTGTTTAATTGATAGGACAAAGAAATTTTGGGACTTACTTGCGAAGCATAGTCGCTATGATTATCGAAACGCAGACTGCCAATTACATTCAGCCTTTCAATAAGTTTTATATCATCTTGTAAATAAATAAAAAATTGCCTGTTCGATTCTTTACCACCTGCAATTCTTAACGATTTTGCCTGCTCGGTAATAAAGCCTCCCCCCAAAGTCATATAATTATTTAGAGAAAAGGCATAATTTGTTTGAAGTTCCAACTTTAAAACATCCTGCGAAAATTTATATGCATCGTAAAGTTCTTTTGTTTTTACAAATCTATCCTGGGTGTTTGTTGTGAATGTTGAAAAATAGGCACGGAATTCATAATTAAATCTGTCGTTCAAGATATTTTTAAAGTTTAAAAACGAACTAATTTCACCGACATCATTATTGCTACTGATTGTATCTTTATTTGCAAGATAAGAATTGATTTCATTTTCGAAGTTACCCCGAAAAGCAATTCTGAGACGGGATTTTCGAGTTGGATTGTAAAAAACTTCTCCTTGTAGGTTGTAGTTCGTTATTTCTGGCACGGTTTTCCCAACAGAATTTGGAATCAAAGAAAAGCCATCGGTTTTGGACCTATGGGCAAATAAAGTAAAAGCCAAAATATCTGAGATAAGCGACTTTTTTAACTCCCCTATTAGGTCTAATGAATTGTACGAACCATACTTTGAGAACAAAGAAATTTCTGTTTCATTTTCTGGCTCGGAAGTGATGATGTTTACAACTCCCGCAAGTGCATTACTGCCATAAATGGATGAATTTGGACCTCGCACAATTTCGATTCTGCTTGCATTTCCAACCGAAAGCCGAGAAATATCCAATATTCCACCAGTTCTTTTCACCAGTGGTTCGCCATTGATTAGAATCAATGTGTAATCGGGGTCTAAACCTTGTAGTTGAATTCCTCTGCCGTGGTCATCCACAATATTTATGTCAGTAAGCTCCATTAGTGCTTGGTCCAGTGTTTTGGCATTTATTTGTTTAAAATCAAATTGCGAAAGGGTTGTCATTGGTATTGGTAAAGCAACCAAGTCCTTTTCGGTTCTGGTGGCTGTGATTACAACTTCACGAGAATGAATATCTTTTTCTTTCAACCTCACTAAAATGAAGAATGTGTCGATATCTTTGTTAACAAAAATTGTAGTATCGAAGGGATTATAAAATGCTTTTTCAAAAGAAATTTGATGACTTTGGGAAGAATTTAATTTAACACTTGCTTTCCCAAATTTGTCGGTAAAGAAAATTTTGGAAGTATTTCGAACGGAAATCTTACATCCATGAAGTGGTTTTCCCGCTTCGTCAGTAACTTGAAAAGAAATGAATGTAGGGTTCTCGGCTTTTAGCCAAATAGTTAAACAAATTAAAAAATTTATTGTATAAAAAAGTATTTTTTTCATAGCAATTGAAATAAAATGCAAAATTAAAACTTTTTTGGAACAATTTTTAAATTTTGCTTAAACTATTTTTGATGTATATATTCACTTTGTTGCTGATTTTTTTGTTACAATTTTTAATTTAGTAACTTTGTTAAGGAGCAAATTATGGATAGAAATGTTAGAACACTGAAAGAAATTGAAACGATAAGTAGAGTTCGCCAAAGCAAACTTTACAAGAAACTAATCGACAAGGATACTTCACTAATTATCGAGGACCCACTCGAGAACGATATGGTTCTAAATATGGGTCCACAGCATCCAGCAACCCACGGAGTTTTAAGAGTGGTTCTAAGATTAGATGGTGAAACGGTTATCAAATGTGTGCCTGAACTTGGTTACTTACATCGAGGATACGAAAAACTTGCCGAAAATTCAACATATTATGAATTTATACCCCATACGGACCGATTGGATTATCTATCGCCGATGTCCAACAATGTTGGCATTGCTCTTGCAATTGAGAAGGCTCTTGGAATCGAAGCACCGCCCAGAGCTCAATGGATTAGGACGCTTGTAGCTGAGCTTGCACGTATATCCTCGCACCTAATGGCTATGGGCTCGACTTGTATGGACGTTGGTGCAACTACACTCTTGCTTTGGACTTTTACCGAAAGAGAAAAACTTTACGATATTTTTGAATTAATTTGTGGTGCACGCTTTACAACAAGCTACACAAGAATAGGTGGTGTTGCGTTCGACTTACCTCCCGAAGCAATTGCGAAAATTAAAGAATGGGCAAAGCAATTTCCCGATGAACTGGCATATTTTGAAAAACTTGTCCACAGAAACAGGATTTTCATCAATCGAATGGCTGGAATAGGAATTATTGAGCCGGCAAAAGCAATTCAGCTTGGTTTGACTGGACCTACGTTGCGTGGATGTGGAATTCCAAGAGACTTGCGCCGTGATGAACCATATCTCGTTTATGACCAGTTGGATTTCAATGTGATTACCTATTCCGATTGTGATTCTTGGTCTCGCTATATGGTGCGAATCGACGAGATGAAGGAAAGTTTGAAAATGGTATGGCAAATTCTTGATAAAATACCCCAAGGCGAAGTAAGATTGCAACATAAAATGGTTTTGCCTCGAAAACAAGAAGTTTACACACGAATGGAAGAGCTAATCAATGATTTTATGTTAGTAAATTTCGGGGCTATGCCTGAACCCGGCGAAACTTACACAGCAATCGAAGCTCCGAAAGGTGAACTCGGGTTCTTTATAGTATCTATCGGAGAAGGACATCCGTGGAAATTGAAGATTCGCTCGCCATCTGCATCAAATCTACAAGGTTTGCCTGTAATGGTCGAAGGGTCAATGATTGCCGATGTTGTCGCAATTATTGGCTCAATTGACCCAGTGATGGGGGAAGCAGACAAATAGCTTCATTGCAAAATTGTAGTTTTAGGTTTAATCCTAATTTGTGGTAGTTTCAACGAAACCGAAAGATACAAGAGCAGAAAGTATAATTAAATGATTTCTAAAAGTTTCTTCCCCACATAAACTTTGTCGGGGTGACTGGACTTGAACCAGCGGCCCCTACGTCCCGAACGTAGTGCTCTAGCCAACTGAGCTACACCCCGTAAAATGCAAAAATACTAAAAAAATCTCTTATAAATGGAATATTATATCGAAAGCTTCCGAAATTTTTTCGACGAAGAGGAGGTGCTTTTTCCTTTTCGCCGAAAAATCAGATTCACTTCGTCGCGGAAGTATTATTCTCTTGAAACCTAATTTTTCCATTTCATTAACTCGCTTTTCGATAGAACTAACAGCACGAACTTCCCCGGTCAATCCAATCTCTCCAATAATTCCAATTTCGTAGGGGATAACAAAGTCATTTAATGAGCTTACAAGGGAAGAAGCAATTGCCAAATCCAATCCTGTGTCGTAAATGAACATCCCTCCGGTGATGTTTACAAATATGTCATTTTGTCTAATGTTAAGTCCCAGCTTTTTGTCGAGCACGGCAAGAATCATTTGCAAGCGTTTGAAATCGTATCCATTTACATTTCTCTGGGGAACACCATAGGACGATGGGGACACAAGCGATTGAATTTCTATTATCAGGCAGCGGGCTCCTTCGACAACTGCACTGAATGTTGTACCAGAACTTTTTATAGAACTTTGAGAAATAAAAATCTTGTTTGGGTCAGTTAGTTCAATTAAACCATTTCCACACATTTCGAACAAACCTATTTCTAACGTAGAGCCAAATCTGTTCTTTAAAGCCCTTAACATTCGTATGTTTGAGTTTTTCTCGCCTTCGAGCATTAAAACTGCATCTACTATGTGTTCCAAGACCTTCGGACCAGCAATGTTTCCTTCCTTATTAATGTGACCAACCAAAATGATGATTTTATCTTGCTTTTTAGAAATTTCCATTAGTTGGTTAGTTGCGTTTCGTACTTGGAAAACTGAACCCGGAGGCGAAGGGATTTCCGCTGAGTAAACTGCTTGAATTGAATCAATTACAATTATGTTTGCACTATGCTGTTCGATTAAAGTAGTTATTGTTTCAAGTTGTGAGTCATTTGTTACAAAAATCTTGTTCGATTTAATGCCAATTCGCTCAGCTCTCAATTTAATCTGCTCTGGCGATTCTTCGCCGGAAACATAGATTGATTCGGTATCAATAGAGTCGAGAATTTGAAGCATAAGAGTAGATTTTCCTATTCCCGGTTCTCCAGAGAACAAGATAATTGAAGAGGGGAGAAGCCCGCCACCAAGAACTCTATCGACTTCTTTTATGTTGGTTGGGAACCTAAAGTATTCCTGAACCTGAATTGCATTGATAGGAACAAGAGAAGAAGTCTGCGTTTTCCCCCGAGATTTCTTTCTCTTTTCTTCTTCACTTACAAAAACTTCTTCGAGCGTATTCCATTCGCCGCAATTTGGACATTTACCCACCCAGCGTGGGAAGGTCGCACCACAATTAGTGCATTGATAGACGATTTTGCTTTTCAAATTTACCTACGCAATGTGGCAACAATAAGATTTGGATTCAAAATAAGCTTCAAAGCATCAACTATTGAATTAGAAACGATATCGGCATTTTCGATAGCTTTGAACGCAGCACCTTCTTTTTCGATAACAACAATACCAATTGCAGAGTCATTAAGCATTTTCGAATCGTTCACACCATTGCCAATTGCAATAGTTTTTTCCGGACCAAGGATTTTAACAAAATCTGCTTTGAGTTTTATCTGGTCGTCTGGTGGCAGAATATGCACTTCCGCAGGCAGTTTTTCTTTGAAATTATTAACTTTTCCAAAAGTATCGGCGGTAAGAATGTAAATCTTTAGACTTTTGGATAACTCTTTCAAAAGAGCATAAACTTCATCGAAGGGAACGCCCTCGTAAGCAATAGTGCCATTGTAATCGAGCACTAAATTCTCGATTTTGAATTCAGCCAATCCGGGAACAGAAAATTCAATCATTTTTCTTTTAACTTTAACAAAAAAGCAAAATAAAAGAAAATTATAAAACTAACTAAACCCGAAAAACCAAGAGCGACTGTCGACCCAAAAAAGTTCCAAAGCAGACCAACAATTGAACTTGAAAGCAAAACCCCAATACTGCTCAATGAGTTATATGTTCCAAGTGCCGTTGCTGTTTCGGAAGATGGAACAATATTCGTAATCAAAGCTTTTATCATTCCCTCTGTTGATGAAGAGAACAATCCATAGAGCAAAAATACAAATATGAGCCAAGCAAATGAACCAGAGACGTTAATTAATACATAGACCAAAGAAAAGATTAACAAACCAAAAGTAATTACTTTCTTTAAACCAATTTTGTCTGCAATCCTTCCACTGGGAAAAGAGAAAAGGGCATAAGAAAAGTTGAAAAGAATATAAAAGAGTATTACATTGCTGTCGGAATACCCATATTCTTTGACTTTCAACAAAAGAAAAAAATCGGAACTATTAATCAACGCAAAGATTAAAAGTGGTATAACTACCAATCTGTAATTTGCAGGGGATTTTTTTAAGTAAGTAATAAAAACAAAGAAATTTGATTTTTCGGGACTTTTTTGTAACTCCCTTTTCTTTTCTTTTAACACGAAACATAGCAAAATAACGACGACCCCGGGTATTGCAGATAAAATAAATAAGTTTCTATATCCAATAGAAATGGTATTAAGAATTAGGAGAGTAATTATGGGTCCAACAACTGCACCAGCGGTATCCGCAGCACGATGGAAGCCAAACACTTTGCCTTTGTTTTCGGGGGTAGATTCATCAGAAAGAAGAGCGTCGCGAGCCGATGTACGAATTCCCTTGCCAAATCTATCTAATGTCCGAGCAAAAAAAATAGTTATCGGATAGGGAAGAAGCCCCATCATTGGTTTGGCAATAGAGCTCAAGGTATATCCCCATCGAACGAAAGGAAGTCGCTTGCCAATCTTATCCGAAAGGTTTCCAAAATATCCTTTGCTTAAACTGGCAATAGATTCTGCAATTCCTTCTAATATTCCAATGAAAAGCACAGAAAATCCCACCGACTTAAGGTAAATTGGAATAATTGGATAAAGCATTTCGCTTGCTACATCGGTGAAAAAACTGATTAGCGAAAGTAAAATTATTTGTCTGGTAAATACTTTTTTGACCATTTCATTTACACAAAAAAAGCGAAATTATAATTTTTAAACATTTGTTGTAACAAAATGTAAAATTCTGTGTTATTACTTTGGTAAAATTATTAAAAATGATTGATGAAAAATTTTTTAAAAAATTCGAAAAAAGATTTGGATATTAAAAAAGAATTTCTTAAATTAATAGGTTAAAAATTGAAAAGTTTGTTAAACATTTATAAAGGAGGGGCTATGAACCCAAAGCATTTACTCAAAGCAATCTTCGCAGTGATTCTTGTTTCCATCATCGCCTTTTCCAATGCTTTTGCTCAAAAAATGACGAGGCAAGAAATTACCGAAGGTAAAGAGTTCTACTTCGGTGTGCCCTTGTGTTGGCTCGACCCAGCTGGGGAGGGACTTCGCGGCAACGCCGGACCAATCCTAATTTGGATATCTTCGAAAGTTGACACCAAAGGGTTTGTCGAAGACATTGAAACTGGAACTATCAGGAACTTCCTTGTGCGTGCAAATCAAATTACGCAAATACAGTTTGGCGATGTGTTGATGCACAAACCCGAAGATAACGAGCAGGTAAAAAATAAAGGAATCCACATTAAAGCCGAGGACCCAATTTCTGTTGCAGTTTATATCTCTTACCAGTGGACAGGCGAAGCATACAGAGTAATTCCTGTTGAATGGCTCGGTAAGAAATACGTAACCGCTAACCTTTACCTCGATAAAGTTGGTGCTTCATACTTAAGGCCACCACAAATTTTGATTACAGCAACAGAAGATAATACCGTTGTTAGATACCGACCAACTGCTGCTACACAAAATGTCGAAGCAGGTCAGCTTTCCCAACCAATCCGCTTGAACAAAGGACAAACATTTTTGATTCTTGGTAAATTAGACGAAGGCCGTGTTCAAGACAATAGTTCAGACCTTACTGGAACATATATCGAAGCAACAAAACCAATTTCTGTTATTTCGGGACATACCAAGGGTGCTTTTCCAAGATACCAATTTACATTCTTAGGCAGGAACGGAAGCTTTATGCGAAATATGATGATTGAAATGATTTGGCCTATTGAAATGCTCGGTACTAAATATGTTTCCTGCCCAATTAAATATGCCGACCGACCTCGTGGCAAAATTGCCGACGATAAAGGAGATATGATTCGTTTTGTAGCAGCTTACGATAGCACCGTTATCTATCAAATGCGAAAAGATGGTACTGGTTTGAAGCAAATTAGTGTTGTTCTTAAGCGTGGTCAATTCCACGAAATAACTAATATGGAAGACCCCGCTTACTATGAATCTAATAAACCTGTTTTGGTTGCCCAATATGGTAAAACCTGGTGGAGTTCACCAGTTTCACCTCGAACTTCCGATGGTGATGAAATACAGAATCCATCTCGAAATGGACAAGGAATGATGATAATTTTAGCTCCGTTACCACAGTGGACAAGCTACGCTACATTCCGTTCCCCACAAAATATTGATAACTTTGTTGCTGTGACATTCCGGTCAAAAGATTTGCCATATTTGAAATTCGATGGGAGAAAATTTACTCAAGTGTTTGGTAATTCGATAAACTACATTAATGGTACCGAATTTGCTTACATTACTGAACAAGTTGCTGCAGGCGACCACTGGATTATGGGCGACACTCTCCCCGGTGGAAAGGAAAAAGCTGTTTTTGCTGGTTATGTTTATGGCAACTGGGATAGAAGCAAAGACGGTTTTGCTTACGGTTATCCAATCGGTGTTAATTACAACTTGGATTGCCCAGATTCGCTTGTTGTTAATGATAACATTTATTGTGGTGATGTTACAGGCGAAGGAATTGCATTGCCACCAAATTCCGACTGTGCAGGAATCTTCAATGTTCAGCTGGACAAAGCTAATTCCTATAATTATTCCGACGTTCAATTAGACCCCGATTTTAAAGCTGGTAATAAGAATGTTAAATACAAACTGTTCGTTTTAAATCGAAAAGAATCCGCAAAGGCTATTGTTTCTGTTCAAACTAAATCTGGCCAAACATTAACCCGAGAATATGTTTATGAACCAGAATTGATTTCAGCCGACCCAACTTTCCTTGATTTTGGATTGATGACCGTAGGCGAGCTGAAAACGCTAAAATTCAAAGTTACAAACATTGGGAAAACACCCGTAACAATTAAAGAATTTAAACTTAAAAGCGGTAAAAAAGAATTTAGTCTCGCATCAAATCAACTTCCTACGACAATTGAGCCAGGCGAAACGAAAGAATTTGAAGTTGTTGCAACTGCACTCGTAAATTCAAATATCCCAGTTCGGGATAGCGTAATTGCTGTGCTAAGCTGCTACGATGAGACTATTGTTGGACTTGAGTTGCGAACCGGAGAACCAATTGTGTATATTTCTGACGCACATTGGGACCCACAACCAGTTGGCAAAGAAGTACCAAGAACAGTGGAAATTAAAAACTTGAGCAATATTGATGTAGTAATTACATCTTATGATTTCCCCGACAAAACACACTTCCGAGTTGACGAAACTACATTACCAATGCCTTTAACTATCAAACCAAATGATATTCATACCTTTACAGTTTATTACAAAGCTGATGTTCCCGGTGTCAAACACGCAACTCGATGCGATTTTGTCTGCAACGCAACCAAGATTAAAACTTATTCTGACTGGGATGGTTCGGGTCTTGATGCTGGACCAACAATCACAGGATATGATTGGCTAAGGAAACGAGTCATCGACAAATTCGCGGGAACTGATAAATATGATGGCGAAGTTATCCTAAATGCCATTGGTAATGCAAAAGTCGATGTTATGGATTTGAGAATCGAGGGTGATGTTGATGGAGTATTTTCATTCGACCAAAAGAATGCTCCAACACAATTAACTCCCGAAACTCCAGTTCCACTGCGGGTTTGGTTCGCTCCCAAAGCCGAAAAAGAATATGAAGCTGTAATAGTTCTTGTTGGTAAATTCTCCGATAAGCAACTTGAGGTTCGTGGGAAACTTCACGGAATTGGAATATTACCGCACATTGACATTCGCGGATATACCTTCCCACCAATTATGGTTGGAAATCAAATCGACGGTAACGCCGAAGTAATGCACGTGACTGTAAATCCATTAACCGCAATGGAATTGACGGTGTTTAAACTTCGACTCGAAGGTCCAGATAAAGATGCATTTGAAATACCAGACGAATACTTGAACCCAGCACAACCCAAAGTAATTCCAATCGGTGGTAACTGGACTATCCCTGTGAAGTTCAAACCAAATCGACCCGGTACATTTGTGGCAAAACTTATTCCGGAAAGTGATGCACCAGATGATGTTGCTGGCGACCTAATTGGTGAAGCATATCAAATCGGTGTTAAAACTTCCGATTATGATTTCGGAAAAATCTACATCACCACAGCCCGCGACGGTAAGGTATTTATTACCAATATTGGAAGCAATAAAGTTACAATTACCCGTGCTATTTTCCAAAGTCTATCAGGAAGTACAAACGAAATTACGATTCAAAAACTTATGTTGAACAACGTTGAGATACCCGACCAACCCCCGTTCTTACTACGACCCAAAGATACATTATGGGTATATGCTCAATTCATACCACCAAAGGTTGAAACTTATAACTTGAAGATTGAATATCAATTTGAAACAGAATCGGGTGAACAAGGAACTGCATATTCAAATCTCGTTGGCGAAGGTATGGTCTACAAGCTAATCGCAAGGATTCCGAAAGGCGTTTATAGTGCAGACCCAGGCCGTCCCGTTGAAATCGAAGTTCTCCTTGAAAAACATCCAGACGAAACAAAGACTCTCGATGATGCCCAAATTACTGATTTCAAGGTTCGTGTAATGTTTAACACTGGTGGTAAATCCGATGTTCAAGAAGTTTATCCGGATGTAACTGAATGCAAGGATATTTCAACATCCGGAACTCTCTCGGATGGATTTAATTGTGAATACGCCAAGATACTCGAAGGTGATGTTCTGCAAATTCATATGAACTCGAACAACAAAGTTTTGAAAGGATTTGGAACATTGTTGAAGTTCAAGATGAATACCTTCTTGAGCGACTTAGATTTAGTTCCACTGCCGGTTGAATTTCAGGTATTGAATATGCCCGCTGCAAATTATGTCCTTGTTGAAAATTATCCCGGTGATATCAGAATTAATCCAGTTTGCGTTAATACAGCAAGGTTGATTGAACTTTCCGGATTCCAATACTACATCAAAGATGTTGTTCCAAATCCTGTGCAGAATAGCGGCGAAATTGAATACAGCATCGCTTTTGAATCGCATACAACCATTACTTTGTGGAATTCCTTCGGCGAAAAGGTTGCCGTTTTAGTTGATGGAACACTGAAACCCGGTGTTTATAATTTAAGATTCGATACTAATTTGCTTGGACTTTCTTCGGGAGTTTACTACTGCAAAATCGAGTCTGGCTCCTTTACCGG
>RCNO01000030.1 GCA_003731685.1 Bacteroidetes/Chlorobi group bacterium MS-B_bin-24 | reverse complement strand
AACTGCTCAACTTTTTTAGTTAATTCTTTCATCCCTGCAACCTATTATTTTTGTTAAAATTACAAAAAATTAAATCTTTTAATTGCATATTTCGGGTTAAACATAAACTAATTTAGGGCATTAAAATTCGCTTCAAAAGTAAATATTAGAGTAGTAATTTCTGTGCAAAAATCTATATTCATATTTGCCTAACTTTGGGATTGCAAATTACAAAAAAAAATAAAATTCAAAATTTTTTTTATAACTTTATTTTGTATTAACAAAATTTGGTTTTGCTATTTTTAAGCTTTGTTGATTATAAAGATGAATATTTTATGCTTAGAAATTTAATGTTTTTTTAGAATTTTGGAAACTTCTGGGAATGGAGATAGCACTCGCTCCAAGACGCCTTTGCTACGGGAAATTACAATGCCGTAATTTGTTATAGGGACACCAGCTTCCTTTGCCTTTGCTATTCGATTCAATTTTTCACGGCGGGTTAACATACAGGAGCCGCAGTGAATGATGAGCTTATACTCCTGTAAATTCGACGGAAAGTCTCTGCCAACCGCAACTTCGAACCGAAGTTGCTTGCCGGTGTAGCTTTGTAGCCAGCGTGGAATCTTTATCCGACCAATGTCGTCCTGCAAGGGATGATGACTGCAAGCCTCGGCAATTAATATTCTATCTCCATCTTGCAAGAAATCAATGTATGTGGAGCCTTTAACTTCCTCCATCAAATCTCCCTTATATCGACAGAAAAGAATGGAAAAGGTTGTACATTTGACATTTGGCGGAGTTTCGGCAACCATTTTGTCAACAACTTGTGAGTCGCAAATCACAAGGTCGGGCGGTCGATTTAAATACCCAAGGAATTGGCAATATTCGGTGTCTTTGACAACGAAAGCTGCTGAGTTGTTGTCCAAAATCTCCCTAATTGCTTGAACCTGGGGAAGTATTAGCCTTCCTTTTGGGGCTTGACTATCGATTGGAACGATTAGAACAACCAGAGCATTGGGAGGTAAAATGTCGCCCATAAGTTGAATGTTTTGTTGGTCAAGTTGCTCGGCAATCTTCAAAAGAATTTTTTTGAAGTTATCCAGAAACTCGTTGTATTTACTTTTATCGATGGAAGAAACTTCGATTATGTTTTGAGTGTACTCTTTAATCTTGCTATAAAAAGTATCATCTGGCCGTGCCAAGTCGATTTTATTTATTGCAATAATTAAGGGCAAGTTGTATTTTTTTGCTGTCTGAGCAATTTGTTCTTCGAATTCAGTCCAGACATTCGGTTCAACAACGAGAACGACGATGTCGGCTCGGTCGAAAATTTTCTGCGTTCTTTCGATTCGTTTTCTTGCAAGAATGCTCTGGTCGTCTATTCCGCCTGTATCGATTAAATTCACTGGACCGACTGGAAGAAGTTCTATTGGTTTTTCGACAATGTCGGTTGTGGTTCCGGGTACAGCCGAGACAATCGAAACATCTTGGTTAGCGATAAGATTTAACAGGCTGGACTTGCCAACATTTGTCCTGCCAAGCAGTGCAATTTGTATCCTCAGCGATTTTGGTGTCCCAATCATTTTTTTGAACTTTTTAATTTTTTTAAAACGAATTCCGTTCGATTTAATTTGATTTGAAAAAAACGTACAAAAGTGCAATTGTTTTTGGATTTGCAAAAATCGCATATTTATTCTTTTTCTTTTATTGTTTTGAAATTATCAAAAGTGAAAAATGAAAGGTGAGTTTGAAAAGAAGAAAACATTATTCAATTTAATAATCTTTAAGCCCTGAACAAAGGGAATTAGTTGCCAAGCTTGAAGATGTTTTTTAAAAAACATATTATTCTAAATGCCTTCGAATAAAAGAAATGTAACTTATTCAAATTTAATTTGTTACTATTATTTTCGATATTTCAAAGGAGAATGAAATGAGGAAAATTATTTTTTTCGGTTTTTTTCATTCTTATTTTAATTCTTTCTTGCAACGACATTAGTCAAAGCATTCAGCTTAGCCCCGAAAACGAGATTGTGCAACCTAACAACATTTTTGCTTTAAAGCTTTTTCGGGAAGTTAATCGTCAAGAGGGCAACAAGAATATCGTTCTTTCACCATTAAGCGTCTCGTTTGCTCTCGGAGTGACAGTTAATGGAGCCGCTGGCGCCACCCGTGATTCTATCTTGCGCACTTTGGAACTTAATGGCTTTTCGCTTAACCAAATTAACGAATCTTATCAAAAATTGATGAATTACATTTTGCAAGCAGATAGCAAAGTTCAGTTTGAGCTTGCTAATTCGATTTGGTATTATATCAAGTTCCCATTTAAACAAAGTTTTTTCGACCTATGCAAGCTGTATTATAATTCATTGGTTTCAGGGCTCGACTTTGAAGACCCCAAGGCACCAGATATTATTAATGATTGGGTTAACAAAAGCACAAAAGGGAAAATAAAAGAAATTATCAAAGAAATATCTGGCTCTATGGATATGTATTTAATCAATGCAATTTATTTCAAGGGGAACTGGGTTTATATGTTCGATTTATCGAAGACAAAAAAAGATATCTTTTATCTGTTGGATGGGACGACGAAGATGTGTGATATGATGAATCAAAAGGTGTTTGTTCCTTTCTACTCGAGCCAAAAGTTTCAGGCTGTGGACTTGCCTTATGGTGATAAGAATTTTAGTATGACGATATTTTTGCCTGCCGATATAGACGATTTCATAAACGAATTGACTGACCAAAATTACAGGAACTGGTTGACTGAGTTTGGCGAAGATTCTGTGGGTATTATTATGCCCAAGCTCAAGGTCGAATACGACATAACCCTTGATACGGCATTGCAAAACCTTGGGATGGGTTTAGCCTTTGACTGTCTTTTTGCCGATTTTTCTTCTATGTCTTATATTGGGGTTTTATGTATTGGGAAAGTAAAACATAAAACATACTTGAGTGTTGACCAACAGGGGACAGAGGCTTCGGCGGCTTCAGCAGTGGAAATTATTAGGGACTCCTATGGTCCCGAGCAAAAAATAATTAAACTCAACAGACCCTTTGTTTTTGTCATTCGCGAAAGGAAGACTGGAGAAATCCTCTTCATCGGAAAGATTGTAGAGCCAGATATGTAAGCCTAAAATTAAAAATTATTTTATAGTTTGCATTCTTTAATTTTCCATTTTAGTGACTTTTTATGATTAATTGTCTTCGTAGCATTTTTGATGATGCTAATCTCGTAAAAAAGATACAAAAGAAACTTCCTTATCTTTTTCAACTTGCTGAAATGGAAAATTCTCGAGCTGGGAAAACTGGAATGGAAGTTGGTTCGACGAGAGAGAAAATAATAATAGCATTGTTGATATATAAATTTGGTTTTGAAAATGTTGAGGTAAATATTCCTATTATGGAGCCAGAGATAGATGTTAGACTATTTGGAGAACCAATTTCAATTAAGACAATTTCAGGTGTGAGTCCTAATGGGGTTAAGCTCATTTGGACTGTAGATTCTCTTAAAGCAAAAGAATTTCAAGAAAAATATTATCCTAAGAGCGATATTTTATTGATTCATATTAATTGGGGTGGTATTGGTGGATTCTATTGGGTTCCACTTGCAACCCAAAAGAGAGTTTTTGACAAAATTGGTAAAAGTGAATATATTAAACTGCCAAAGCCTGGTACCAATCCTCGTGGTGTTGAAATTTCGAAGACGGCTTTGTTGAATCTGATTGAAGATTATGAGACTAAGAAGATTGAGATAAAATGGATTAAAGAAGAAATTGAATTTAACCCATTTAAAAGATGGATAGATTTTTGGAGGGAGGAGTAAATGCAATTTAATCGGAGAAAAAATGGAACTAAGACGAGCTCTTTTGGTTCTCCTGGAAGAATTAATCACGATTCCACGCCTTTTTATTCAAGTAGATTATACGAAGGTTTACCAATGGAAGAAAAAACAAAGTATGTTGAAAATCCAATTCCTGCTGAATTTTTAGATAATTTTTTTGTGAAGTCTAGTGAAAAAATGGAAGAGTTACCCGATAATTCTATTCATCTGATGGTTACATCGCCACCTTACAATGTTGGAAAAGAATATGACAAGAATCTAACTTTAGATGAATATAGAGATTTTTTAAAGCGAGTTTGGACTGAAGTAAAAAGGGTTCTTGTTCCCGGTGGTAGGGCTTGTATCAACATTGCAAATCTTGGTAGAAAACCTTATATTCCACTGCATTCTTTTATAATAAAGGATATGCTTGACCTTGGTTTTTTGATGAGAGGTGAAATCATCTGGAATAAAGCCTCGAGTGGTAGTCCATCGACTGCCTGGGGAAGTTGGCTTTCCGCAAAAAATCCTACTTTGCGAGATATTCACGAATATATTCTTGTTTTTTCTAAAAATTCATTTACAAGGGAAAATAAGGGGAGGAAAAGTACCATTTCAAAAGAAGAATTTCTTGAGTTTACCAAAAGTGTATGGACTTTTCCGGCTGAAAGTGCAAAAAAGGTTGGCCATCCCGCACCTTTCCCGATTGAGCTTCCTTATAGATTAATCCAACTATATACCTTCGAGGGGGAAATAGTCCTTGATCCATTTATGGGAAGTGGACAAACTGCACTTGCTGCGTTAAAGTTAAATCGTCATTTTGTTGGTTACGATATAAACCGAGAGTATGTTAATTTAGCGAAAAGAAGAATAAAAGAATTTATTTCTGTGCAGAGGAATTCAAAGTTATTTTAATTGGTATTTTCACTTTATTTCCTTTCTTTTGGAGCCTTATTTGACGATATGTATGAATGTTTAGTCTCTTATTGGGAATATTAGACAAAAGAAGCAAGATTATAAAATCTTTTATGTCCAAAACACATGTTAAAAAAGATAATCTAAATTGATTATTTAGTTTTTCTTTCTATTCTAAGCTCAATTCCCCTAGACTTGTGGTGGCTACTGGATTCGAACCAGTGACCTTTCGCGTGTGAGGCGAACGCTCTCGACCAACTGAGCTAAGCCACCTCGATTTACAAAATTACGAAATCTTTTTGTTTTTATTACTATTTTTCATTTACTAAAATCTTGGAAGTTCCAAATAAGTTCACTTTTTCAGTGTTATTTCCAAATTTTTTATTAAATTACTTTTCTTTTATTTTCAAATATGGTAGAAAAATGGAATTCGAGCCTTTTAAGATTAAAGTTGTTGAGCCAATACCTATTACCACGAAGGAGTATCGTCTGAAAAAGTTGGAGGAAGCCCATTATAATCTTTTTCTATTGCGTTCAGATGATATTACCATCGATTTGTTGACAGACAGCGGAACTGGGGCTATGAGCTCCAAACAATGGTCAGCCCTTTTCGATGGCGACGAAGCCTATGCAGGCTCTCGCAGTTATTTTAAGTTCGAAGAGGTCGTGCAAAAAATCACAGGGTTTAAGCACGTCATTCCTACGCATCAAGGGCGAGCAGCAGAAAGAATCGTTTTTTCAATTCTTGGTGGAAAAGGTAAATTAATTCCGAGCAATACGCATTTCGATACTACACGTGCGAATATTGAATTTACTGGAGCCCAAGCGTTCGACTTCCCTTCGCCAATTTCTTTTCGCACCGACGAAATTGCCGATTTCAAAGGTAATATGGACCTTGAACGACTCGAAGACTTTCTAAGGTCCCACTCTCGCGAGGAAATCCCGCTGGTGATGATGACCGTAACAAATAATAGTGGCGGTGGTCAACCAGTTTCGATGGAAAATATTCGTCGAACGAGCGAATTGGCAAAGAAGTACGGAATTCCGTTCTTCATCGATTGTTGCCGCTTTGCCGAGAATGCTTACTTCATCAAAATGAGGGAACCTGGCTATGCAGACAAAAACGTAATGGAGATTGCTCACGAAATGTTTTCTTATGCAGATGGTTGCCTGATGAGCGCAAAGAAGGATGGACTTTCCAATACGGGCGGGTTTATTGCTACGAATTTAGATGAACTTGCCCGAAGAGCGAGGGATTTGCTCATTATCACCGAGGGGTTTGTTACTTATGGTGGCTTGGCTCGAAGGGATTTGGAAACCTTGGCAGTTGGTTTGCTCGAAGCACTCGACGAGAAATATCTTGAATATCGCATTAATCAGGTTAGATTTCTTGGGAATAAACTTGTTGAAAAAGATGTTCCTATTCTTTTGCCTATTGGCGGGCATGCTATTTACCTCGATGCTAAGCGATTTGCTCCTCACATTCCGCCGGAGCAATTCCCCGGGCAGTCAATTGCTTGCGAAATTTATATTCAAGGTGGTGTTCGTACAGTCGAAATTGGCTCCTTGATGTTTGGGAAAGATGGTGACGGTCAAAGAGAACTTCGACCACCATTTGAACTTGTTCGTCTTGCTATTCCGCGTCGGGTTTATACAAATAATCATTTGCAATATGTTGCCGATGTCGTTGGTGAAGTTTACAGAAATAGAGATAAACTTCGTGGTATGAAAATAACTTATCAGACTCAATTCCTCCGCCACTTTACTGCCCATTTGGAATATATTTGATAATACAATTGGGGATGGGATATTTCCCTCCCCAAATTGTATTTATTTCCTTTAAGTTATTGGATTATTTAGAAAGTCGTTTTAAAATATTTATTAAGTTTCATTATTGTAAAAATAAAGAAAGAACATCGCTGGGATTAATGTTAGCTTGGGCTGGCAAAGCTTCATCTTTAAATTTTGGTTGGCGCGTAGCTTCGATTTCTTGGAGTGCTTCTTCAAGAGTTTGAATTTGCTTGAATCTGCCTTGGCTCAGAGGATGATTATTCTCCATCTGGCTTTTATTGTTCAGATATTTTAATGCTATTTCTACAACGCTTCGTTGCCAGTCGTTTAGTTGAAGTATGTCGATTCCTTTTTGATTTTGTGATGGTTCTGTAGTTTGCTGGGTAACTTTTGCTGTTGGCTCAGCAGAATTAAAATTTTTTTGCAGATTTGAAATTGATTTAATTTCCATTTTTTACCTCTTGTTTTTTTAAAATATTCTTTGTATTTTGTCTTTGTATGTTTAATAAATTTTAAAAAATGAAAATTTGCAAATATCATACCATAAATATTTCAAATGTCAAACTTATTTGGAGGTTCTATGAAATATTTTTTGACCATTTTTATTTTGTTGGTTCTTTTTGCTTGTTCAACAAACGAAGAGCAGCTCTCGACTGAGGAGGAGGTTAAAGAGAAGGACAAGGTAATCGAGGTTTTGAAAGCTTACAACAAAGCCTACGAAAAGAAGAACTTTTCCGAAATGGTTCGCTACCTTGCAAACGATTTAACTTTCTTTGGGAGCGACTCTGCAGAAACAATTAAATCGCTTTCGGAGTTTAAAGTTGCTATCGAGAAGCAATGGCAAGATATCGATTCGATGCATTATGGCGATATGGTCGATGTTTACATCCTTATGGACTCAAAAGGGAAACTTGCGTCCGCAATTTATGGCATTCCACTTGAACTTTGGTCGGGAGGAAAAAATGTACGACTCTTCCTTCGCGTTGCTCGAACCCTGAAAAAAGAAGGTGGGAATTGGGTGATAGTCAGTGGTATCACTGGAATCACTCGCGCCTCGAAGTCTATTAAGGAAATTATGCAGCAATAATTGGTAGAATTCACTTAATTTGTTAGCCCAACCTTACCATTAGATTTTCTATTGGGGGTTGGGTTTTTATTTTATGAAAAAAATAATTAAAAAGCTTGAATATTGACATTTTGCTTGTCAATTACTTTTTTTGGACAATTATAATGTTTGATAATGGTAGAATATGCATTTATTAACTTTTTGCTTTTAAACGCTTAAAAGGAATAATCATTTGTTCAAACAACTTGCCTCCCGCTTTTCTTTGTTGCAATTTGAGTTTTATTTAATCTTTTAAGCAATTACAAGTATAATTAATTCGTATTTTTGCATTTATGTTTTTTAAAAATGCAGTTGAAGTGAAGAAGATTTGTGTTATTGTCATTTGGTCAGGCTTATTTTTTAGTTTGTTTCAATCACCTGTTAAAACGCAGATAGTTAGTTCCCAAATTGACTATCCAACGAATTTTTACTTTAATTCCCAAAAAGATTTCAATAATGAACTTCTAAAATTAGCAGGAAGGTCTATCACAAGTTTGGTGGAAAATCACGAAAATTTCCCTGCCTATGAAAAATCTCTATTATTGGAAAGTCAGACTGAATTTTACTCTGGCAGGGCAGAATATGCCAAGAAGCTTTTGGAAGATTATGTTAAAAAAAATCCGAGCTCACTATTTGCTCCGTTCTTTTATGAGAATCTTGGGAATTTCAGCTTTGAACTGAAACAATACGATAAAGCAAGCAAGTATTATAATCTTGCAATAGAGAGCAGTAAAAAAGAATTTTTTTTCCGAAAAGACACAGCATATTCTGAACTGCCTGCAAGATGTCTTTATCGAGATGGTGTTGCTAAGCTTTTGAGTGGCAAAGTGGACGCAAGCAAAGAGCCTTTGGAAACTTGCTATCGCAGCTATTCCAAGACTTCCTCTGCCGACGATGCTCTTTATTTTCTTGGCTTAATTGCCGAGATGAAGGGTGAAGAAGAAAGTGCTATTGGTTATTATAAAACTTTGCAGCGTCAATATCCATATTCCAATTTGCTACTTGCCTCGAAAATACGCGAAGCAAGCAATTATATTGTTCTGCGACAGGATTCACAAGCTCTGTTAGCGTTGGATAATGCCGAAAATACTTTCCGCAGAATTCGTAATAAAGATTCGCTGGGGTTGTTGTTTGCTCCACAGGATTATTGCGAAGATATTGAAGAAAGAATCAAATTTCTGCGAGCCGAGGCATTGATGGTTGCTGCACGTTACGAAGATGCAATTGCAACATACAATCAATTTCTCGAGGAATTTCCCACATCAATTTACCAGCTTGATGCAAAATTGAAGATTGGATTGGCTCTGCTCGAAAAGGGCGATTTCCTGCGTAGCATTGAACAATTTGATAAAATTATAAACGAGTGCAAGGATGAAAATCGCTTGCAAAGGCAGCTTGCAGAATTATATCGTGCTATGGCTGATCGAAGATTGGGTAGATTGAGCGAAGCTCAGAACGCTTTTTCTGAACTTGCTGTGCGAAGCAATTATCAATTTACCTCTATTGTTCTGCTTGAACTGGGTTTGGTTTATTATGAGAAAAAAGAGTTTGACAAGGCAAACAAAACATTTGAACGAGGTCTTAGGGAGTCTACTGATAATTTAGTTACAGCTAAATTAAATTTGATGGTTGGCGCCGCAAATCTTGAATTGAAACAATACCAACGAGCAATACAATACTACAAAAGCGCCGAAGAACTGGCTCGGCGCGCTACAACTGTACAAATGCCAAATAAAAATTGGTTCATTGCAGAATCACGCTTGAAACAAGCAATAGCCCAAATTCTTTCGTTTCGAAATGCCGAAGCAATACAAAATCTTCTTTATGTCATAGGGAACTTTCCCAATGACCCTCGCTCCGAAGATGCTCTTTTTTGGTTAGCCGAAGCATATTATCGTTCCGATATGCTACAAAACGCAATTGATAAGTACGAAGCTTTGTTGGCAAAATTTCCGAACAGCAAGTATCGCGAAGAATCGCTTTATGGCTTAGGGTGGTCTTATTTCCGACTAAAGAATTTCAAAAAATCGAGCGAAGTATTCGCAAAACTTGTTTCAGAGTTCCCTTCCTCGAAGTATAATGTTGAGGTTTGGCTTCGCCAAGGCGATGGCTATTATGTTTTGAAGGATTTTGCCAATGCAATTACGAGTTATCGAAAAGTTGTTAATCTTGCACCCAATAGCGAAGAAGCCCAGTATGCAAGTTATCAGATATGTCATTCGCTTTACAAAATGGGAAAACTGAACGAAGCATACAACGAAGGACTTGAGTTTATCAAAAGGTACCCGAATTCATCGCTGGCTCCAAATGCGCTTTATTTGACTGCCTGGGTAAAATTCCAACAAAAGGAGTATTCCGAAGCCATCAACAGTTTCAATTTCTTAATCGATGCGTACCCAAATAGTCTTTTGGTTCCGCGAGCTCGCTATGCAATTGCCGATGCCTTGTATAATATGAACAAATTTGAAGAGGCTGCTAAAATTTATCAAGAAATTTTGGACAAATATCCAACAAGTCCCCTTGTTGCTGATGCTCTAAGAAGCCTTCAATATTGTTACATTGCAATGGGGCGCGAGCAAGATGCAATACAAATTGCCGACGATTATATTAATCGAAATCCTGAATCCCCTTTTGCTATGGATTTCATCTTGAAAAAAGGCGAAATGTTTTATTCAGGGAAAAAATTTAAAGATGCCATTGCAGAATATCAGAACTTTATCCAAAAGTTTCCCGAAAGTGAGAAAAAACCCGAAGCCCTCTTTTGGATGGCAAAAAGTTACGAAAGTCTTGGTGAATACGACAATGCAATTAGTTTATTCAATCAAATTTGCGAAAAATACAGTACAAGCGAATATGCGCCCCAATCGCTTCTTGAATTGGGTTTGATTAACAAGTTGAATGCGAACCTGCAAAGTGCAGATTCTCTCTTTACGAAGTTGCAAGAACTATATCCCAACGACCCAGCAGCAGCACAGGCTGGGTTTGAACAAGCAAGCATAAAGTTTACGCTTGGCGATACCGCCAATGCAATCAGAATTTGGAAAAGAATTGCACAGAATTTCGAAGGGACTGAATTTGGAGACCAAAGCCTTTATAAAATAGCGATGTATTATAGAATTTCTGGATTTTATGATGATGCGATACGAGAATTTTTCCGATTGGTGAACTCTTCGATTGACCCAAATTTATCGGCAGAAGCCCAATATCGGCTTGGCGAGATTTATCTACGTCTGGGCAATCGGCAGAAGGCAATTGAAGAATTTACCAAAGTTCGCAATAATTATGCAGGTATCGAAGATTGGTTCACTTTGTCTTTGCTCAATCTCGGTGAGCTTTTTGAGCAGGCGGGAAATATTGACGAAGCCGTTTCTTGTTATCGTGCAATTTTGGCAACTCGTGAAAGCGATGATTACACAAAAACTGCAAAAAGGCGATTACAAATTTTAGAACAAAAATCAAAATGATGGGTTGACAATGAGAAATTTCATTGTAATTGTGTTTTGGACTTTCTGTTTTGTTCAATTGTATGGGCAGACCGCATCTCAACCGCTCGAACTTCCAAATTTTATTATCGAAGGCAAGGAACAGATTGATGTTCAGATTGGAACAAAGCAAACTCCGTTTTTCCCAACTTACCTAAGCAGAGGAACTATTGATTCTTTAATAGTTGTCGAAAAGCCGAGAAATTATATTATTTTTCCTGTAAAATTTCCCGAGACTGTAATCGCAAGGAAGTTCCCTTCGGGGTATTTGTCTGGCTCGCTGGGAAGTTTCCTCACAGGCAATTTAAACTTTGGATATTCCATCAACTATCACGATTACGACATTTTCACCTTTGGTGATATCAATGCCAGCAAGGGCCATTTGGAAAATGCTGGATATATGAAGATTAAAATTGGGGCACAATCGGAATACCTTGCCCCCGATAAGTTCTACATTTTTGGTGGGAGCAAAACTACAACCAATTTGGAGCTTAACTATCGAAATTACAAACTTTACGCAATTAATACTGCACCAAAAAGGTCGCAACTTGATTTCGGTGCAAATGTTACATCGGTTGGCAATTTCGAAGGGTTCGATTTTCGAACGGGCGGAAGATTAGGCATTTTCCATCAAGGTGGCGGGGGAAAAGATTTAAACGAGAACACTATTGGTGGCTTTCTGGAAGTTCAAAATTCATACATTAAAAACCAATATGGTGGGCGTGTCTCCGTTGATTTTCGTTCTTTCGAGGGAAATTCTGCGAACTTTTTCGAAATTGCGGGGTTCTATAAATTTGAAATCAACCACGTTGACATAAAGCCCGAAATTGGCTTGCAACTTGCCCACTCGTCCAAGGGCAACACTGAGCCGATGGTTTTAGTTGCTTTGCTTATTGAAAAAAATATTAACGAAAATCTTGCAGTTTTTGGTGGATTTTCGAATAGGTTGAAAAATAAATCTTTCCACAATTTTGCATTCGAAAATCCTTATCTTTCCGATTCAACATATCTCGATTATACAAATTTCACCGAGATTTCAGGCAATTTAAAGTTCCAGCCAACAAAAGATTTCACAACAGCTTTTGGCACAAAATTCATCTATGCAAAAAGGTATCCTGTTTTTTTGAATTCATCGACCGAAACTTTTAAGTTAGATTATCTTGATGCCACATTCTTCGAAATTTATGCTGAGGGTTATCGAATCGTTCCTTCGGTTGGAGATTTTTCGGGCAGAATTGATTTGGACATTTCAACTTTGACAAACAATAAGAATGAAGTGCCATATACCCCGATGTTGAAAGTTCGCTTGGATTATCGGCGGAAGTTCTTCGAAAAAGTCTTTTTAAATGCTTTTGCTGAGTATATTGGGAAAAGGTATGCAGATGCTGAAAATCGTGTTCAACTTGATGCTTACAACAATCTTGGTTTACTGGTGGAATATTCGATTTCAAATTTATGGTTTGCCTCTTTCGAAATTCAAAATTTATTAAATTCGAATGTAATGGTTTGGAATAATTACAAAGAAAGGGGGCAGAACTTTCAATTTAACTTAACATATAAGTTTTAATATGGCTTTACAAATTGACAAAAGGCTTTACGAAGAACAATATTACGGTGGTTTCGAGCCGGGCGACCCCGACGACGAAACATTTTTGCTTGAACGTTTGGAAAAATACCCCGGTGATTTGCCATTCGACCTAAAAGAAACGGAAACAGAAAATTTTGATTTCTTAGAAGAATCTGAAGAAGATTTGCAAAAGGTTAAATCGGAAAAAGTTGAAGTAGATAAAAGTATTTCTGCCGAAGAACAAGTTCCAAGAGAAAATATACCCCTAAGTGAAATTTCTGTGGAAGAATTTGCCGTGTCCTCTCTCGCACCCAGCGAAGAATTTGAAAGGGAAGGAAGGATAGAGCGCGAAGTAATTCCATACGAAAAGGCTGGCGTTGAGAAGACGGAACGAGAAGTTCAGCCATACCAAAAGGCTGGATTGATTGAAGATGAAGAAGCAGTACCATTTGAAAGGCAAGGTGTCGAAAAGCAAGCTAAAGAATTTACAGAACCGCAGGGAAAGGGAGAAAAAGTTCAGTCGATATGGGATATTTTCGAAGAAGAAAAAGTTGAAGAAGCCCCGAGCGAAACTACCAGTGAGGAAACAACTGAACCACCTCTTCCAGAGTCAGAAATAACTCAAGAGGATGTTGACGAAACTGCCCCCGAAGGAGAACAAACCCCAGAGGCTGAGCCATTGCCAGAAATGGAAAGCCAAGAAACAGAATCTGTGCTTCTGGAATCTGATAGCATAGTCGATGTGCCATTGGAAATAAAATTAGCGAAAGTCGACCCCGAGGAGTTTTCTAAAGTTTTCGATGAAGATTTTCGGAATACCATTCTCGAAGACCTCGCTAAAAGTGAAGAAAGAAAGAAAACAAGAACAAAGCCAACGGAAGACACTGAGATTATTTCTACCCGAGAGAAAGAAGAGTTGCAGCGCGAGATTGACAAGCTGGAAGGGACTCCGAAGAGCGAGGGCGAAGCCGTTGAGTTCGATTTGAGTGAATTTCCTACGGGAAAGCCTTCCGAAATGATTGCCCAAGACATTTTGGAAAGCGGCGAACTCGAAAAGAAGAAAAAGAAAAAGAAGAAGAAAGAAAAAGCCAAGCCCGAAAAGGCTGTGGAAGAAGCAATCCAAGAACCTGCCGAAGAAGAACTGGTTGAGGCACCGACCGAAACTGTTTCCGAGGAAGCCGCTCCCCCTTCGGTGGTCGAAGTTCAAGCCGAACAACCGACAGAACCCGAACCCCAGCCAGAAGAATCCAAACCCGAGGAGAAGGAAAAGAAAAGGCGAAAAGTTCCTGTTTTATGGTTGCTTTCAGGTGCTCTGCTACTTTTGCTCATTCTTTTGATTGGAGGCTATTTTGCTTATCTTTACTTTATTAAGAAACCTCTTCCCGAAAGTAAAAAGCTGATGACGAAAGTCGAAGATGGCAAAAAGGCCGCACAAAAAGTTACTGAACCACAAGTGAAAAAGGAAGTTGAGAAGCCTGTTGAGCCTAGGCCTCAACCTCCACCTGAATTTGTCGAAGAAACGAAAGTTCCACCATCTAAACCTTTGGTTAAAGCAGAAAAGGAAAAGCTACCCAAGGCGGTTGAATCGACCGTTCCAAAGGCGAAGCCTGCTTTGGAACGGAAACCCGAAACAAGCAAGGAGAAAAGGTTCGTTTCGAAATTCGAAACCTTTGCAAAAACTCAAAAGGTGAAAGTTGTTGAGGTTCCTCCCGAAGATATGACTTCCCCAAAGCCGGTCGAAGAGTATGCAATCGAAATTTACTCCACGCCCGAAATCGAGGAAGCCAACTATTGGGTTAATCAATTGCAACTCAAGGGAATTAATGCCTATATCAAGCCTTTTCGAGTTCGGAATGTTAATTATTACAAAATTCGCATCGGACCATTCCGAAGCATTGAAGAAGCAAAGCAAGTCGCCCGCTCCTTAGGATTCAAAAACTTCTGGATAGACAGAGTAAAGTAAGAAGACTTTTTATTAGCTTTAACATTTACACATTGGAACACAAAGAATTTATATTCTGTGTTTATTTTATGAATTTGCTTTTCTTTAGGTCTTCATGATATTAATTGAAAAAATCAAAAAATAAAGGACAAGGGAACTTTAAGATAGTTCCCAATAGGGATTAAGAGTTCGTTTGATGAAGTTGAAATTATATCAAACTGGGGGACTATTTTTTCTCGGCTTCACGAATTTCGTATTCGAGTTTATCTTCGTACATTTCGAGCATAGCAAGGACAGTTGGCTTGGGAATTTTGTCGAATTCACGGCTGATATTGATTTGGTCGAAATTTGTTTCTTCGGTTTCGTATGATGTCGAAACATCGGCAAGGCGGATTTGCAGTTCTTGTTTGAGTTGGTCATTTATCTGTCGGGCTCGTTGACCCATTGCGACTATTGATTGATAAAGCACGCCCTTCTCGGTTTCTTTCATTCGCACCAGAATTGGATTTACAGTCTTTTTGAAATTCGTCATATTCTTACCTCAAAATTCAACACTTATAACGAATTTTTAAAAAAATTATTTATATATAGACTACAAATATAATGAAAATTTTTGGAATAATTACATAATATTTAAAGGTTTGGATACAAAGACCAAAAAGTCGGGGAATAATTTTGGGAAATATTGTTGTTCAACTGGATGGTCAAATATTCCGAAGCAAGTCGAACCGCTACCCGAAAGGCTTGCGAATTTTGCACCAGCAACATACAATTTGTCTTTGATTTCTTTAAGAATCGGGTAGTGTGGGAAAAGCAACGATTCAAAATCGTTCGCAAAGTAAGTTCGGAAATCATTAATAGATTTAATTTTGTCAAGGATTTTAAAATAATCAGTTGGTTTTTTCTCGTGCTCATTTGGTACCAGAGAATACGCAAATTTAGTAGAGATTTGCATTAATGGATAGACAAGGACAATATGGAAGTCGAATGGGAAATGAACGGACTGAATTATTTCTCCTTTGCCTTGCACAATTGCAGGTTTGTTGAACAAGAAAAATGGTACATCGCTGCCCACACTTTGGGCAAGATTGATTAGTTCAGGTTCAGGAAGCATAAGATTGTAAATTTCATTCAGTGCCAGAAGAGTTGTTGCTGCATTTGAACTCCCGCCGCCCAATCCCGCACCAATAGGTATTTTTTTCCGCAAGGTGATATTTATTTGTTCTATGTTAATTTTGTATTTGTTTTGAATTAATTTTATAATTTTAAAAATAGTATTTTCGTTTAGTGGAATGTTTGTTTGTGGAGAAATGGTTAGGAGTTGGAATTTGGTGGAAGGAGCGAATTCTAATGTGTCCGATAGGTCTATTGGAATGAAAAAGGAATTGATATTATGGAAGCCGTCGCTTCTTTTACCAAGTATTTCTAAACTTAAGTTTATTTTAGCGTTCGATTTCAAAATTAGTTGTTTCATAGCTTAATGACGGAATGTGGTAATTAACATAAAAGAAATAAACGCAAGACTTGAGCCAGTAGAAAAATACGACCAAGTTCCATTTTCTGTGGAAATCTGGCGCAAACTTTTCCATTTGGTTTCTTTGTCTATTCCAGTCATTTATACTTTTGTCTCTCGGCAAACAGCAGTTATTGTTCTTTTAATAATTACAATTATAGCAATAATCATTGATATACTTATAAAGAAAGAGAATATTGTTCAAAAAATAATATTTAAAATTTTTGGGAAGCTATTTAGGCGGTTCGAAATGCAAAATTTTGTTTTTAACGGAGCGACTTGGATGCTTATTTCCGCCACACTTAATGTTTTGCTTTTCCCAAAACTTGCAACGATAACTTCGTTTTATGTGCTTGTTATTTCGGATGCCAGTGCTGCGTTGTTGGGGAAACGCTTTGGGCATACTAGATTTTTGAATAAGAGCTTCGAAGGGTTTTTAGCATTTATTTTTTCGGGTTGTATTGTTGTAACTTTGGTTTGGCTTGGCTTTCAACTTCCTTTTGCTTTTTTGGTTAGTGCAATTTTTGGTGTTATTTTGGCTGGTGTTGTTGAATCATCTTCTGCATTTTTGCATATCGACGACAATCTTGGGGTGCCGCTTGCTATTTCCATTGCTTTAGTTATAGGCTCACAAATAGCTGCGAGTTCAGGTTCTGGTTTCATTAACTACTTCTAATGATGCGACTTGAAGAGATAACCGAAGAACTTATTAATAAATTTAAACACAAAATAACGGGCAAAGTTCGTTTCCACGAAGTCGATTCTTTTGGTGTTGTTCACAATCTTGTTTATTTTTATTGGATGGAAGTATCCCAAACAGAATATTTTGCTAATCTGGGGTTTCGAATNGAACCTTCGACTTTTACTTCCGAATTTCCGTTGATGAAAGTTCACAACGAAATTGATTACTTTTTGCCATTGCGACTTGGCGAAGAGTATTTTGTCCATACAAGGATTAGTTTGCTGAAAAAAAGTTCATTTGAATATCAAAATTTAATTTGTAATGGTGAGAATCGAATTGTGGCTTTTGGGAAAAGTACACTTGTTCACATTAATCCAAAAAGTTCTGAACCAGTACCGTTACCTACAAGATTCAGGGAACTTGTTCGTATGTTTGAACGAGGGGATGTTGAACAATTACAGGAATTGAATGGACCCGAGTGAGTATCGGAGTCTTGTTGATGCATATCAAAAAATACAAGTTATTGGCGAAAACAAATTTGAACCACTTTCCGAAGAAACCCGAATTTCAGCATTTTCGATAACCAACAAGGAAAATTTCGATTACGGAGTTCTTTTTTTCAATTTTCTTGCCCAAATTTTTAAGAATGATTGCGACTTTGGGTTTATCGACGAAGAGGCTACAGAGGAAAATTTGTTGAGTTTGCGAGAGGGGATTGCAGGAACCGATGCTGTTATTTTTGCTTTTTTCATTCCAACGGATGTTCTTGATGATGACGACCTAATAATCAAGCTGAACAACATCATTCAAACGCTTTCGGAATCGAAACCTGCTGTGGGTGTTTTCTTTTCGCCGAATCATATTCCCGAAGAGTTGAACATTCCTGTTAAAATCAATTTACCAAGTATCGACAATGCATCGATAGCAGCTGGGGCAATGTTCCTCGCCGGGAGAAAACCAATGTAGTGGTCGATTTTAAAATCAGCGCATTTATTAATTTTTTCTCCGCAGTTGTAACATAAGGGGTTTCATTTTTAATTTTGCTTTACAAAGAAAGTTAAGAGGAAAATTTTATGGACTATATTGGAAGTGCAAGCTTTGAACCGAAAAAAGTGACTACTTTTCGCCTGCAAGAAATGAAAAAGGCGGGTCGGAAAATTGTTGCTTTGACTGGCTACGATGCTTTGATTGCTCGAATCTTGGACGAAAGCGGAATCGATTTGATTCTTGTCGGCGATTCTCTCGGGAATGTGGTTCAAGGGCTCGAAACAACAATCCCTGTAACTTTGGATGAGATAATCTACCATACAAAGGCTGTTGTTCGCGGAGCGAAGCGACCGTTGATTATTGCCGATATGCCTTTTATGTCGTTCCAAGTTTCTGCCGACGAGGCTTTTACAAATGCTGGACGGATTATGAAAGAAACAGGATGTGGTGGAGTTAAACTCGAAGGGGCAAGCGAGATTATCCTGCAAGCAATTCGACGAATGACTGAAAGCGGAATTCCCGTTATGGGTCACGTTGGTTTAACTCCCCAGAGCATTCATAAATTTGGTTCCTACCGTGCACGGGGGAAGGACCCCGAAGAGGCTGAATCGATTTTCCGCGATGCTGCTAATTTGGAACAAGCGGGTGTTTTCGCTGTTGTGCTCGAGAAAATCCCTGCGAATTTAGCAAAAAGAATTACTGAAACACTTAAAATTCCGACAATTGGGATTGGGGCGGGCCCCTATTGTGATGGCCAAATACTTGTTTATACCGATATGTTAGGGTTGACGATTGATTTTAGCCCTCGTTTTGTTCGGCGTTATGCAAGGCTTTATGATACAATACTTAATGCATTCAAACAATACGCCGAAGATGTAAGGAATCAGAATTTTCCAAACGAATCTGAATCCTATTTTTGATTTTCCTGCAAAGAACAATTTCCAATTTAAGTTGCAAGCAAAAATTTTTGTTTTATTCGCCTTTTATTGTTCATTTAATAATCTTTATGGCTTAATTTTAGTTAACGAATTTATTTAGAGATATTTCTTTTGAATGGCTTTTTGGAAGGTTATCTTTGGAATGTGAAGATGCTTTACATTTTTGAGATTTTATGAAGAAGGCATTACTACTTTTTTCTGGTGGACTCGATAGCATACTTGCAGGGAAAATAATACAGGAGCAGGGAATAGAAGTTATTCCAGTAACATATATTACGCCATTTTTCAAATGGAAATATTCCGAGCAACCAGAATTATTTCACCAGCGTTGCCAATCGCTGGGTTTTGAAAAGGGGATATTAGTTAATCTGACAGAAGATTTCTTGAAAATTCTTCATAAACCCAGATACGGTTTTGGTTGCTTAGCAAATCCTTGTGTAGCTTGTAAGATATTGATGTTGTCGAAAACGAAACAGCTTTTGAAGGAGCATAATGCAGATTTTATCGTCACAGGAGAAGTTGTTGGGCAAAGACCAAAAAGCCAAAACAAGAGGGCAATGGAAATTATCCGCAAAGAATCTGGTGTTGAAGACATTCTTGTTCGCCCGCTATCTGCGAAGATTCTACCACCAACGGTACCCGAAAAACTCGCTTGGGTCGATAGAAACAAATTGTATGGATTTCAAGGGAGAAGTAGAAAGCTTCAATTCTTTCTTGCACGGAAATATGAAATTAAAGAATTTCCCACTCCTGCTGGTGGTTGCCTTTTAACCCAACCGGAGATAGGAACAAGAATGTTGACAATCCTAAAGGGAAATAAGCCGCTGAATGAGTTAACAGCGAAATTAGCCGTTCTGGGCCGGCATTTCATTGATGCTAACCACTGGATTGTCCTTGGTCGAAATGATGTAGAGAATAGAAAAATATTCAAAATTGCGAATGGTAAGCTTCCGTTATTTACATTAACCGAGCCTGCTCTCCTGTTGCTGTGATTTTGGATGGAAATCCTGATGAAAATTTAATCAAGGAATTACTAGTAAGGTTCTCGAAAAAAGCAAAAATTAAAAAAGAATCAGGTGAAAAGGTTGACTTAATCCCTCCAGATGATAAAGAATTTGGAGAAAAAAGAGATGATAAATCAAAAATCAGCTATTTCCATTTCTTTATCAGCTCAATATAAACAGTTCGAGAAAGGAAACGTTCCGCAGGCGAGCTGTACGACTTGATTCCGGGCGGGAAGGCTGAAGAACCTACACCTTTGACTTCGAGGATTTCAATATTTGGGTCAATATTTTTTATAAGTTCGAGTGTTTTTTCGGCACGCTTTTTCGAAAGCTCATAATTGAAATCTCTGTCCCCAAGAATATCGGAATAGCCAATAATTCTTGCTTGGGTCAGTTCTGAATTTGTAGCAAGGAATTTTGCTATTTCCGATTTGGTTCCGCGGGGTATCTCGGCGCTCGCAACATCGAACAAAATCAAGGACAATCTTTGGATTTCAATTTCATTTGTATCGTTTACGACGGCAATTCTTTTGATATCCTGCGAGATGTTCCCCTCGTTATCTTCGACTGTAAAGTTCACGATTAAAGTTTGGTTGTGAGTAAGTAAATCGGCGAGTTTGTCCTGAATGTTTTCGTTGATTGTCGATGGATTCTCGTTTCCAGAATAGGATAAAATAGTTTTACCCTCGGCTTCAACATTTAGGTACCAGCGACGGAGCCCGTGAAGGAAGGAATTCTTTGGATTAAATTCCAAAACTCTTGGTTTGAAATCGAGCAATTCCAAAAATCTTTTCTTTGCCACAGGTTGCAATATTTCTGGGTCGGAAGAAGTTATTAAAACTCTTCGATTTTCGGAATATCCACTATCGTTTGGGGTAATTGTTCTGTTTTTGGGATAGCACCTTTCTTTTCCCGTTTGAATAAGTATTCTCTTGGGCTCAATTTTCCAAACATTGACCAAATAGTTTTTGACAGCTTCGGCGCGTTTTCGGGCTAATTCACAGCTGGCTTTTTCCGTTGTTGAATCAGAAAAACCAACAATGGTGATTTGTGACTCGGATTTTTGTTTTAACCTATAGCCAATAATATTCAGTATTTGTTTGTTTAATTCAAGGGGTTTGGTTGGAAGGCTGTCGTAATTGAATTCATCAGCCCGTTGGATTTTGGTGTAAAAGTTCAGAATTTCCGATGAATTATATTCGAAAAATACAATTGGAAGAATCGGGAAGGCTTGCGTAACGAATTGAGTTTCAAGGTAAATTGTTGTTGTGTTTACGTCTATTTTTGCAATAGGCTTGGGTTTGCGGAAAAGTGTGTCGGTGCGATATATTTTTTCTACAATTGTAATCAGCTCTGCAGTTTTCTGAATTGAAGTATCTTTTCTTTCCTTGCCATAAGAAAATCTGCTTCTATGAACATTTTCGCTTTCGACAACAATTGTATCGATGATATATTCCTTTCGGAATTCTTCTCTTGGTTCGATTGCTTTTGGCTTTTCGATATGAATGGGCAAGTATTTTATCGATAGTCCAATGCGGAAAGAATTGATTTTCCATTTTACGCTGTCGGCAACATCGTTCATACCAAAGTGGTAGGAGACAAAAGGAGAAAGGATTAAGCTTTTATGTTTGTTAAGGGCAAAGTCGTATGAAATTCCAAACTGGATATCCGTTTGGATTGATTTGGCTTTTGGAATATCCCCAGAAAATTTGTTCCTTATTCGGGATTGTGTATCTACGAAAACGCCACGGTCGGCGGGTTCAACGAGTTGTTCCCATTGGTCGAATTTTTTTTGAATCGGGAAAGCAATTCTTCCGCCTGCGAAAATTCCCAAGCTGTAGATTGGATTGAAGCGAAGGTAGGGTTCAAAACCAAAAGTAAGAATGTTTGCTTTTAAATTGTGTTCAAAAACTCCAACTATGACGCTATCTTGAACTCGCACCATAGTGGTTTCTTTTTCTTTGAGCCATCCATCAAGCTTGGTGATAGAAGCCCTTAATCCAGCAAATAATCTAAATGGCAAAGGCATTTCCAAAAAAGCCCCGGCTGAATATCCTTTACCTTCGCCGTCTTTAAAACCTAAACAGCAGTTTGGAATTCCGGGCAGTTTACGGAAATCGGGAATATGATAGTTCAAATTGTATGCACCAAAAACCCCGAATTGTCGAACGGTGTCGGGAATATTTTTGGTTGCAAGAGTATCTTCGGATTTAAGTGGAAATTTGAACAAAAGAAAAACAACCAAAATCGTGGCAAAAAAATATTGCGTTTTCAATTTTCACCCAAAAGAACTTTATACATTTCGGGTCGCCTGTCGGCAAAAATGTTGTTAAAATGGTCAATTGCTTTGTTGCGAGTTTCTTGTGGATAAATTTCAGCGAATATAACCTCCGTCTTGTCCTCGCTTGCGGTAGCAATTAGTTTTCCGTTGTAATCCCATATACCTGATTTTCCATTGAAGTGCAAAGTTTCGTCGTTATTTGTTTCAATCCCAATTCTGTTTGCAACCGCTAAATAAACTTTGTTTTCGATGGAACGGGCTGGCATTGCCAATGTCCAGACTTTTGTAACCAGATTTGATGGGCAAACAATTAAATCGGCACCGCCGAGAGCAAGCGCCCGCGCAGATTCCGGAAATCGCCAATCGTAGCAAATCATCGTTCCAATGTTAATGTCCATCGGTGGATATTTTGCTACGATGAAGCCAGTATCACCGGATGTAAAAACAAAACGCTCTCGATAGAACAAATGGGTCTTTCGGTATACAAAAGAGAATGCTGAATCGGGGAAAAGTACTGCACAGGAGTTATAAACTTTTGCATCTACTCTCTCCGGAAAGCCAAATACTATGATTCGATTAAATGCAGTTGCTATATTTTGTAATTCGCCAATCAATTCGGAATTGAATGGTATTGAATAAGGTAGCAATTCTTCGGTCGAGAAGAAAAAGTATCCCGTAAGTGAAAGTTCAGGGAAACATACCAAATCGGCATCAATACTTTTCGACTGTGTTACCAAATACTCAAAGTTAGTCTCAATTTTTTTAAATGCTGGGGCAAATTGGACGCAAGCAATCTTCATACTTTGCCTTTCCTTTTTACGACAATAATCGTTTTGTCGTCGTTAACATCCGATTTTGCAGAGAATTTATTCACATCTTCTATTATTGCGAATGCAATTTCTTTTGCAGAACTATCTTTTTGAGATTTTATGATTTTGCATAACCTATCCTCCCCATAGAGAACTCGATTCTCGTCCATTGCTTCTGTTATGCCGTCTGTAAAAAGGACAAGAATATCACCCATATGCATACGAATGTTTTCTACTTTAAACTTTTGCTTGGGCATAATTCCAAGCAAACCTCCAGTGGGCATAAGTTTTGCGATTCTGTCTGATTCAACCCTATAATGGATTGGTGCGGGGTGCCCTGCATTAACATAAAGAACTAATCTATTTTGTGAAGATGTTAATTCGCAGTAGAAGAGTGTTACAAACCTCTCGTAAGGGAAAGTCGCGTAAACAAGTTTGTTTAATCTTTGAAAGAGGTCGCTCATTCGTGTTGAATAACTCCAACCCATTCGAAAGGCGCCCGAGACAAACAGGGCTTGAATAGCAGCTGGTAAGCCTTTACTCGAAGCGTCGCCAATTACGATTCCAAGCCTTTCTTCTTCATCTGTGGAGTCAGGTTTAAGATAATCGAAAAAGTCACCGCCGACGGCACTATCGGGAATACAAACACCATAAAGTTCGTAATCCAAGAAGTCGGTGCTATGGTCGGGTAGTATGCTCCTTTGAATTTGTGCTGCTTGATACAAGTCTTCACGAATCTTTTGTTTTTCGATTAAATCTATGATATTTTTCATCGAGACAGTTGCAACGCTACTGATGATGGTTAGAGTTTCGGAAAATGTAGGCTTGATTTCAGGTGCGTTGAAACCCAAAAGATATTTGTAAAACTTTCCTGCACGAGTTCGAACAATAGGACCCACGCCAGTAACGGAATACAATTTGATGCCTTTTTCCTTCAAGACCTTATCGGTTTCGACTTTGGTAAGAGTTCTTTCCTTGACAAGTTCTGCAAGGAAGGGTTGGTCTTGGATATAAATGCGATAATTATCTGGAATTTTTTCAACATTGCCATATTGCATTCTTAATTCGTAAGCAAGCTCGTCGGGAATAAGTTCCCAAACCCTACCACCGGTAATTTCGAACCCTTTGTGGTCAACTATATCTTTTACTAAGCGTTTTAGCATTTCCAATGGGTCGGTATATTGGGTCGAAATTAACTTTTCGACAAGCTTATATGTTTCTCTTTGATGCTGTGAATTGTTTGAATTTTCCATATCTATCTAAAAAATAAAATTGCTACGACGATTAACAAGAGCAAAATCACGAAAATAACAAATTTGATTAGTTTTTTAACAATTCCGAAGATTAATCCCAAAAAAAGCAAGAACAGCATTATTTGCAATATTAGGGGGAGTGAATCGAACCAGTCGAAAATCGAAGCCAAAGCCATTTAACTTACGCGAAAAGTAAAGGTGATGATGCCATACATTTCTTTGTTCTCTTTCAATCTATTAAATCTCCATTGTCTTAGAGCTTCGATTGCAGAGCGTTCCAATACTGGGTCGCCTTTTTGTAATGGAATAATGCTGGTTACAACTCCTTCGGGCGAGACTGTAAATTTCAACTTAATTTGGGCATTCACATTATAGTTTGGAGGATACTTGGGTAGAACTTTGTAGAGAACAATTCTATTGCCACCGCCACCCCATTCAATATCGCCAAGCCCGAGCCCTGCACCGGGTCCAATGCCTTTGTCGCCAAGTCCTGTGCCATCAGCGGAGCCCGATGGCTTGCCAATATCTTTTGCTGAGCTTCCAAATTTGCCATCGGTTCCTTTTTCGGATGTAAGTTCCCTTGAGGGCTGAATTTGCTTTGCTAAAAGTGGGTCGTCGATTTGAGATGTTTGTTTGCCCTTGCTTGCAGCAATGCTTGCGTCTTCGAGCTGATTCGATGGGGGACTTCCTTTGTGTGCAGTTCCTTCCTCGCTTAGATTGCCTTTGCTTAAACCAGTGCCATCACCTATTCCAAAATTGATCAATTCGAGCGGAATTGTTGTTTGTTCGTATTGTGGAAGAGTAGGAGGTTCATATTCACACATAGAAACAAGGAAAATTAAGATAAAGTAAATAGCAAGAGAAAGTAGGAACCCACGCAAAGTATTTGGTTCCCAGTAAATGTTAATTTTTATCTCCTTTTCTTCGGAATATCCTTTGTACATCTCCCCCCTGCGAAATACAAATATAACAAAAATAAAGACAAAAAACACGAACAAAAATTTTATTTTCTTAACTTTTTTAAAAAATTTTTACCCAAATATTGGAATCTTTTATGCTTTGACTTCCTAAAATTCGTTAAATGGAAAAATTTTGTAATTGAAGCAGACAAATTTTAATTCATTGCATACAATCTCTATGAGTAAATTCTTTGGCGAAATCCGAAAATCAAAGTTAGTTATATCAAACATCTTTGTTTTCAGGGAAAGTATAAGCAATTAGAAAATAATTGTTTTCTATTGCAAAGTGAAATTTAAATCTTGTCTCATAAAAAACACAGAAAGGGAATGATAGAATTTAATCAAAATTCAGGGTTATAACCCATATTGCGTATCCAAGTTCGTACTTTTTCGGTCAGTTTATCTTCTTTGCCGTAAAGTCGGAGGAATTCATTAAAATCGGCAACAGCATAGGAAAAAAGATTATCGCTTCGATATGCAATTGCCCTGTTAAGGTAAGGTATTGGGTTGTTTGGGTCGAGCTCAATTGCTTGTGTGAAATCTTCGAGAGCCTTACGCAAATGTTTCATTTTTAGGTAAACATTACCACGAGCAATATAGGCATTTGTGAATTTTGGATTAATCGAAATTGCTTTTGAATAGTCGCGCAAAGCATCCCGCCATTGTTCAAGTGCGTAATATGCATTCCCTCGACCATAATAAGCATACACGTAATTGGGGTCGATTGTTAAGGCTTTGTCGTAGTCAACTATTGCTTCGACGTAATTCCGAATATGCAGGTTTGCATTCCCACGATTGAAATAAAGCGAAGCAATTCGCGGGTTCAAACTAATCGCCTTGTCGAAATACTCAATAGCTTTTTCGAATTGACGAAGCCCAACATAGGCAATTCCAATGTTGTTATAAGTATCGACAAAATCCTTTTTGATATTCAAAACTCTTTCGAAATCTTCGATGGCAAGTTCGAATTGGCGAAGCTGGTTCAAACAATATCCGCGGTAGTTGTATGCCAAGTAGTTTTTGTCATCAATAGAAATAGCCAAAGTAAAATCGGCAATGGCTTCTTTGTATTGCTTTAAGTGAATATTAACAACACCGCGGGAGACGAATGCTTTTGGCTCTGTTGGGTCGAGTTCAATTGCACGGTCATAATCGGAAAGGGCTTCTTCCAACTTCTGCAAGTGGAAATAGCAATTTCCCCTGTACATATACGAAAGCGAATGCGATGGGTCTAATTCGATTGCTTTGGTTAAATCTTCAATCGCTTCTGCAAATTTTTTAACCAAATACAAACAAAATCCCCGGCGATAGTAAGCAAACGCAAAGTTAGGATTTAATTGAATTGCGATTGAAAATTCTTTCAATGCGTCGGGAATATTGTGAAGTTCTAAATAACAAACACCTTTTTTATAATATGCGAACGAAAAGCCCGGGTCGAGAGTTGTTGTTCCAATATAATACTTTATTGCTTCGTCCCATCGTTTCAACATCGAAAGCGCATTCCCAGCTTTAAAGTACGCAAAGGGCGAGTGAGCATTTTCCTGAATTGCGTTTTTGTAATATTGAAAAGCCTTCTCATATTCGCCGTTGTTGAAGGCTTCATCGCCAAATTCAATCCATTCTTCCGCAGTTCTTTTAATTAAAGATGACCTTTGTTCCATATTCAGAAAAAATATTCCTTGTTAGATTTCGTTAAACACTTTTTTAAAAACCGAAAAACAAATTTAATAAAAGATAAAATATGTTAAAATTTTTTCGACTATCTTTGCTTACCGATGACTTATTCAAAAAGTTTGTAGAGAAAGAATTAAACCTAAACGACCAGCTTGCAGCAATTCGTTCCATTCTTGCCAGCGAGCGTACATTCCTTGCTTACCAGCGAACTGCACTTGCAACATTGGCTGCGGGTTTGACGCTTGTCCAGTTCTTTCAAAACATATATTTTCAGATTGTTGGTTGGATGTTGGTTCCTGTTGCTATCTTGACTGTTACGATTGGTTTTATTGGGTATCGTAAAACTCGTCGCTACATTTTCCAACTCGAGAAAGATTTTGCCAAAGAGCATCGAAATACAAACTAAAGTGATTCATTCCTCTCCTTCGTCGGGAATTTTCGGTGTAACAAATATCACTTCCTCGCGTTCAAGTAAAACAGTTCCCGCAGGTGCCCCTTTTGGTTTCCTTACATACTTCCTTTGTGTGTAGGAAACAGGGACAAATTTCGAATTTCTTGCTTTCGAAAAATACGCTGCAATTTGGGCTGCGCGCTCTATCAATTCTTTGCTTGGCATTTTTCCTTTTGATAATTTCAAGACGCAGTGGCTACCACCAACACCACGCGAATGAAACCAATAATCATTTGGTTTGGCAAAGCCGAAAGTAAGTTCGTCGTTATTGGATGCGTTTTTCCCCACATAAACAAAAGCATCTTCCCCGATTTGGAACTTTCGGAAACGGTCGCCAACATTTCTACCCTTTTGTTTCTGTTCTTCCATCGATTCTCTATATCTTTTTTTGAAATCGCTGATTTCGTTTGGATTTTTTAAGCTTTTCAGTTCCCGATATGCATTTTCAAATTGTTGAAGTTCCGTTTTAATTTTATCCACACGATTAATTTGAGTTTCAAGTTTTTCGCGTAGTCTCTTGGATTTTTCGTAATAATTTTGAGCGTTTTCCAATAAATCATATTCAGGCTTCAAGGGAATTTTTACTTGCTTTCCATCGAAATCTTCGAGTGTTATTGTGCTTATCCCTTTTGTTTTCAGGTTGGACTGCGAAATTAACAGGTCGGCATAGGATTTATACAATTTCGATTGCTTTTGCATCTGTTCATTTCGATTTATTTGTTCGAGTTTTGCTTTTAAAAAGCCTATCTTCTTTGAAAGAAATGATTCGATTGATTTAATTTCGTTCAGGTTTTGTGTGTGTTTGATGTTATTCACAAATGTAAATAAAACCCCTTCGGAAATCGACCTAAAAGATTTTATCAATTCAATCTCTGGCAATGGGATTAAAGAAAGCAGATATTTGTTTCTTGCAAAATAAACATAGTATTCATTAGAATTTAAAAGCTTTGTAATGAATGTATTGAGATAAGATTCTATATTTTCTAAAAATTTTTTATCCAGCTGTTTCAACAAGAGATTTCCATCTATCCCCAGCTCTTTGATAACGAGCTCTGCGTAAACTTTCCCGAGAAATTTGTGTTTCGAAATATAATCAAAAACAGTTAAATTCGATGCTTCTTCGTGAACAGGGAAAAGTTCCGAGATTGATTTGTTGATGTAGTTTTTTGGCCTTAAGAAACTTTGAACGATTATTCCTTCTTGCGAAACAAGATAAGCGTTGTTTTTTGAGCCACCAAAAAGGAAAAAGTATATTTCCGACTTCGTTAACTTCATTTTTATCGCTCTGTTCGGGCTGACGAGACTTATATCAGTAACTCTTTCGCCAATAATTTGTGGGAAAATGTCCGTGGAATTGGAACGATAACGTTCGAAATGATTTCGAAGGAAAATTGCCTCTAAATTAGTAAGGCAGGAAAATTGCAAAGTTTGGAATCTCTCTTCGCCATCATAAAGTTTGATAACTAAGTTGTCTTTCGACTGAGTGAAGACCTCGATGATAATTTTGCCTATTAAAGATTGAAATTCGTTTACCAAATGAACCAATGTGTAATAATTATTAAGCATACCCAAATGCTTTAACAACCAAAGTTAAAATAAAATAGAATTTTGAAATTCAAAAACAAAATTGAATACAGAATACTAAAAATTTTGATAAAAAATTGAAACTTTTGTAAAAATGTAAATTTATAACTAATTTTGAATTTTTATACTTAGTAAAAAACTGATTTATTGAATAAAATGGTGAACTATGAATGAAGGAAGGATTGTTCAGGTAATTGGTCCGGTAGTTGATGTTGAGTTTAGTGATGGACAAATTCCTTCGGTGCTAAATGCACTGGAAATACCACGGAAGCATCCAGAAACTGGCGAAGACGATGTATTGGTGTGTGAAGTACAACAGGACCTTGGTGAAAACCGCGTCAGGTCGGTTGCTCTTGATACTACGGATGGTTTGGTTCGCGGAATGAAAGTTTACGATACTGGTGGTCCAATTACTGTACCTGTTGGACCCGAAACACTTGGCAGGATGTTTAATCTTTTGGGGCGTCCAATAGACGGAAAGCCACCAGTAGAAGCAAAATTGCGTCTTCCTATTCACCGCCCTGCTCCCCAATTTTCATCCCTTTCGACCAAAAAGGAAATGTTCGAGACCGGTATCAAAGTTATCGACTTGATTGAGCCATTCACCAAAGGTGGTAAAACGGGACTTTTCGGTGGGGCAGGTGTTGGCAAGACTGTTATTATTCAGGAGTTGATTCATAACATTGCTGTTCACCACGGTGGGTATTCGGTTTTTGCTGGTGTAGGCGAGCGAACCCGCGAAGGGAACGACTTGTATCTCGAAATGAATCATTCAGGGGTTATAAACAAAGCGGTTTTGGTTTTTGGGCAGATGAACGAGCCCCCGGGAGCCCGGTCCCGTGTTGGATTAAGTGCTTTGACTATGGCAGAATATTTCCGCGATTACGAAGGGCGCGACGTTTTGCTTTTTATTGACAATATCTTCCGTTTCATTCAGGCAGGTTCGGAAGTTTCTGCATTGCTTGGGCGTATGCCTTCGGCTGTTGGTTATCAACCAACACTTGCTACTGAGCTTGGAATTTTGGAGGAAAGAATTGCTTCGACCGACAAAGGCTCTATTACTTCTGTTCAAGCGGTATATGTTCCTGCCGACGACTTAACCGACCCGGCACCAGCAAATACATTTACACATTTGGATGCAAAGACGGTTCTTTCCCGTCAGATTGCCGAGTTGGGTATTTATCCTGCTGTCGACCCACTCGATTCAACATCAAGAATTATGGACCCGCTAATCATTGGCGAAAAACACTACAATGTTGCAATGGAAGTTCGTAGAGTTTTGCAGACTTACAAGGATTTGCAGGATATTATCAACATTCTTGGTATGGATGAACTTAGCGACGAAGACAAGCTGATAGTTTATCGTGCACGAAAGATACAGAAATTCTTTAGCCAGCCATTCTTCGTTGCTGAACAATTCACAGGCTACGAAGGCCGATATGTAACGATTAACGATACAATTGCTGGATTCAAGGCTATTTTGGAAGGTGAATGCGACCATATCCCAGAGCCTCTGTTTAGTTATGCTGGGCCAATTGACGAGGTATTCGACAGAGCAAAGAAACAGGGAATTTAACATCGGGTTGAACTATGGATAAATTGCTTGATTTAGAAATTGTAACACCTCAGCGCCCGCTGTTTCAGGGGAAAATTGCTTCGGTAACTGTTCCGGGGGAACTAGCTCCTTTCCAAATATTGTTCAACCACGCCCCAATAGTTTCCACTTTAACTCCCGGCGTTGTTGCTGCCAAGGATGAAAATGGAAATAGTCTGTTTTTTGCCGTCGGAACTGGTTTCGTTATGGTTCAGGAAAATAAGGTGTGGGTTTGTGTCGATAAAGCCTTTTCCCGCAATGATGTTGATAAAACTCAAACCGAGCAATTGCTGGCGGAATTGAAATCTAAGTTATTGCATTCAAAATCGGAAAAAGAAAAAGCCGAGATAGCAACTCGAATAGCTGAATTGAAGGCACAAATTGAAATCTGCGAGAAATAAAAATTTGGAAAAATGATTATCGAGCCATATCACAATAAATTAGAAGAATTAGCAAGCCGCTCCGAAGACCTTCGGAGGTATCTTTGACATTTCGTCGAAAGAAAAACAAATAACGGAATTAAGCGAACAAACTAATGAGCCCAATTTCTGGGATGACCCCGAGAAAGCCCAGAAAACAATGCAAACTATTTCTCAGCTTAAAGAAATAGTCGAAGAATGGAAGGGTTTGGACAAAGAAATTCGCGACACTGCTGAAATTTTAAATTTGATTGACGAGAATGGCGACGAAGCCCTTCTGCCCGAAATTCAAAGAGAAATTGAAAAGATTGAAAAGAAGATTTCGGAGCTTGAGTTAAAGAAGCTTCTTTCTGGCAAGGATGACCACCGCGATGCTCTGCTCACGATACATCCCGGAGCTGGGGGGACCGAGGCACAAGATTGGGCAGAGATGTTGCTTCGGATGTACATTCGTTGGGCAGAGCGTCATGGCTACGATGTTAATCTTGTTGACCGATTAGAAGGCGATGGAGCAGGCATTAAATCTTCTACAATTGAAATCAAAGGTAAATATGCTTATGGTTATTTGAAATCAGAAAACGGGGTGCACCGANTCGTCCGAATTTCCCCATTCGATGCTAATGCTCGTAGGCACACTTCGTTCGCCTCTGTATTTGTTTATCCTGTTGTGGCAGATGATATTCAAATTGAAATTGACCCCGAAGACATAGAAATGGAAACATTTCGCTCGGGCGGGAAAGGTGGTCAAAATGTTAATAAGGTGGAAACCGCGGTACGATTGCGTCATAAACCCACGGGAATAGTAGTGTCCTGCCAACAAGAACGTTCGCAGTTCCAGAACCGAGAACGGGCAATGAAAATGCTTAAAGCGAGGCTGTACCAAATGAAATTGGAAGAAGAAGAAAAAGCCCGCGCAGAAATTGAAAGTAAGAAGAAAAAGATAGAGTGGGGTAGCCAGATTCGTTCATATATTTTCCAACCCTACACACTTGTCAACGACCACAGAACAGAGGTGAAGAAAGGCGATATTCAAGCAGTAATGGACGGCGACATTGATGATTTCATTAAAGCCTATTTGCTGATGAACCAAGAAAATGATTGATACTAGTATTAATTATTGTTAATGTAAAATCTCTTTTAATCTGCTTTTATGATGAAAATTGAAATAAAGAAATTAATATATTCCGATAGGAAAGGATTTCGTCTGCGGATTGATGAAAAAGGGGACTTAATAGTGTTTGCTCCCTATAATGCTACAAGGAACGATGTCCTCCAAATTGTCGAAAAGAAAATGAATTGGATAGTTCGAACACGGGAGCGGATACTTGAAAACCTCAAAAAAATTAAACAGAATAATTTCGAAGAGGGCGAGGAGTTTTTATTTCTTGGCAGAACATATAAACTTGCTTTTTGGCTAAAATCAGGAATTGAGCTGGACGAAAAGAATCGGAAGATTTATGTTCCATTTGCCGATAAAACGACAGTTCAACGCAAAATGCTAAATTTTTACAAAAGCAAAGCCAAAAGTTATCTGCAATCTGTTTTAGACAAGTGTTCAGAAAATATGAACATTAAATACAAGAAGTTTCAAATTAGAGATTCCAAAACGGTTTGGGGTTCTTGTGGAAAGAATGGGAGTATCAATTTGAATTGGCGACTGATTTTACTGCCCGAAGAAATTATTGAGCATATAATTATTCATGAGTTAGCTCACGTTGTTTATCGAAACCATTCCAAGCAATTCTATAACTTTGTGTCGCTCTTTTCGAAGGATTATAAAGAAAAAGACCGTTGGCTACGAGACAACTCATATATTCTGAATCTTTTTAGATAACTCGAATAGGAAAATTTCAATTTTCAAATACCTTTTTTGGGTTAACTTTTTATTCCTCTTTCCCCAATGAAATTTTTCAGATTTTCTTGCAATTGAGGTTTGGATTCCATTAGATAGAAATCATAAAACTTTTGAAACTCTTTTCAAATTTTTTCGTAGTTGTTTTTTGGTCAAACAATATTGAGTTGAAAAATGAAAAGGTACTTTGCAAAAGCAGTTAGTTTGTCGATTTTAACAATTTTTCTTGCAATTGGTGTAACTTTTGCACAGGATAATTTGTCTACTGCAATTTTTAAAGTGACACAAAGAACAAAGAAGCGAAAGTGAAAATCGAGACAATCGTGAATATGTTAAAAGGTGTTTCCGAAGCCGAGATGGATTTGAACTCGAAGCGTTTGGAAGTTAAATACGACGCTACGCAAATCCAAGAGGATATGATTCTTTTTGCTATCCAGACTCTTGGATACCCAGCGAGCATCGAGCGAGAAAGCGTGCAGAAAGATGCTCGAATGGAAAAATCTTAGGTACTGAAAGACAGCACGAAAAAATAAACTTTTCCCCACAACCGTTATTTAACAAAACAAAGCAACCCCCAGCCAGGCTCGAAAGAGCCTGGTTTTTTTGAAAATTTTCTTTAAATTGCTTTTTTTTT
>RCNO01000029.1 GCA_003731685.1 Bacteroidetes/Chlorobi group bacterium MS-B_bin-24 | reverse complement strand
TATTCAGACATCGGATGTTTCAAAAACATCCGATGTCTTTTGATAAACAGCTTTTTCACTTCTGCAAGGTGTAATAGCCCTATGTTTACATCTTCCAGCTCCCACTACGAACCCTTTTAAACAAAGGCTTACAAACCTCGAGTCGATTATTCAGACATCGGATGTTTCAAAAACATCCGATGTCTTTTAAAAAACAACCTTATCACTTCTGCAAGGTGTAATAGTTCTATGTTTACATCTTCCAGCTCCCACTACGAACCCTTTTAAACAAAGGCTTACAAACCTCGATTCGATTATTCAGACATCGGATGTTTCAAAAACATCCGATGTCTTTTGAAATAAAATTTCGCTTTTGAATAATTCACAATAAATTTCGTCTTATTATTCTTAATCTTTTTTGAAATGGATAATCGATTCGATATAATAGTAATAGGCGGGGGGCACGCGGGCATCGAAGCATCCTATGTTGCAAGTAGGATGGGATGCAAGGTTGCACTCGTTACGATGAGTAAAATGACGATGGGGCGCCCATCCTGTAATCCCTCAATTGGTGGAACGGCAAAAGGCCATCTGGTAAAAGAAATCGATGCCCTCGGCGGAGCTATGGCAATTTTAGCCGACAAAGCTGGAATTCACTTCAAAATGTTGAATCGTTCCAAAGGTTATGCTGTTTGGTCGCCCCGCTGCCAGATTGACAAAGACCTTTATCCAATTTATGTTTATCAACTGCTCTCGAAACAAGAAAATCTAACTATCATCGAAGCCACCGTTAAACAAATTCTTATAAAAAATTACAAAGTATATGGCATTGTAACTCTCGATGGACAAACGATTTATGCACCGATTGTGATACTATGTGCTGGAACTTTTCTCAATGGTGTAATGTGGACAGGGCTGAAAGCCACCCCCGGTGGCCGCTTCAACGAACCAGCCTCAAAATATCTATCCGATTTGCTGAATGAGTTCGGCTTCGAAACGGGCAGACTGAAAACCGGGACCCCACCGCGAGTTTGGCGCCATTCAATTGATTTTAGCAAGACCGAACTTGCCCCGGGCGATGAACCTCCCCAACCTTTCCATCGAAATACAAAAAAAGTGAAAAACAGGATTGTCTGCTACGCAACCGCAACGAACCAGAACACCCACGACATCCTGCGAACGGGCTTCGACCAGTCTCCAATGTTCACTGGTCGAATCAAAGGCGTCGGTCCCCGCTATTGTCCTTCGATAGAAGATAAAGTAAATCGCTTTGCCGATAAAACCTCGCACAAAATACTTTTGGAGCCCGAAGGCTTGTTTTCCGACTCAATCTATGTGAATGGTTTTTCCACAAGTTTACCGGAAGATGTTCAACTTAAAGGCTTACACACTATCCCTGGATTGGAAAAGGCTGAACTTATTCGCCCGGGATATGCAATCGAATACGATTTCTTCTACCCATACCAACTAAAACTTTCGCTCGAGACCAAACTTGTGGAAGGATTATTCTTCGCTGGACAAATAAACGGGACATCGGGCTACGAAGAGGCTGCTGCCCAAGGAATAATGGCGGGTATAAATGGTGTGCTTAAACTTCGTGGCGAACCTCCATTTATCTTGAAACGAAGCGAAGCCTACATCGGCGTTTTGATTGATGATTTGGTAAACAAAGCTCCGGAAGAGCCTTACCGCATTTTTACTTCATTGGCTGAATATCGGCTACTCCTTCGGCAAGATAATGCCGACGAACGGCTTATGGAATATGGTTACAAATTTGGTTTGATTTCCGACGAAGAATTTGAACAACACCAACGGAAAATGGAGCTCCTTCGCAATGCATATAACGAATCAAAATTCTACAAAATCAAACCCGAAGACATAAACCCGTATCTTTTGTCTGTTGGTGAAACTCCTGTCGAAGAAACCACCGATTTGCACTACATTGCCAAAAGAAGTAATGCAGACTTATCCGAAGTTTTAAACTTCATCAACTCGACACCCGAAATTTTCGTGGAACTCAAAAAGAATCCCGATTTGGTGCAGAGATTGCAAATTGAAATTCGCTACGAAGGTTATTTACAACGCCAAAGGAAAGAAATCGAACTTTTCACCCAAAACGAGAACAAAAAAATTCCCGAAAACTTTGACTATTGGAAAATCAATTCGCTTTCGAAGGAAGCCCGCGAAAAACTTTCCAAAATACGACCTCAATCTTTGGGCCAAGCATCGAGAATTCCCGGGGTTTCGGCTTCCGACGTTGCTATCCTTGCTTTATATTTACGATAATTTTTAAAACAATATGAAAACAAAGAAAATCTTCATTGTTGGGTGTAGTGGAACGATAGGCGAAACAACCCTGAAAATGCTTTCAACCGAAACAGACCACGAAATCGTTGGTTCCTGTTTTGAACTCCCTAATTATTTTAATGATATTAGTCTTAATATTCACAAAGTAAGTTCATTGCGTTTCAAGGAGCTTCGGAAAATAATCCTCAAAGAAAAGCCAAATGTAATTGTGAATTGTTCGGGAATCTCCGACCCTGTTTTTGCCGAGGCTAACAAAAAGCTCACTTGGGATTTGAACGTCAAACTCGTTGAACATTTAGTTTCAATTTCCAAAGTGTTGGAAGCACATCTTATCACTTTTTCCTGCGAATGGGTTTTCGATGGAAACAAAGGACCCTACAAAGAAGATGACCGACCAAATCCCATTAATTACTTAGGAAAATCAAAACTTGCGGCAGAAAACTTCGTACAAACCAACATTAATTTTTATTCGATAATTCGGCTACCTCTTGTCTATGGTGTTTTAGGCAAAACCGACTTCGTTAGAAAGATAATCGCTGCCAATATGGAAAAGGGCTACACCTTGCCTTTAAAATACACCACAAATCCCGTTTGGGCAGACGAAGTTGCTTGGGGAATTATGAAAATAATCGATATGGAACTTACGGGCATTTTCCACTTTGGAGGGGCGAATATTGTCAATGTTCGAGATTTTGTCGACTATATACGAATTTTTATCAAACAAGACTTAACCCCAGTAAATTTAAGACCACCAATTCTATTTAGTTCGGGGGAAATCAAAAGCTTTGGTTTACAAACAGCCCTTTCCCAAGCCTTACTTTCTATGAAATTCACCAGCGTTGTAAATGGTCTATATAATTACTTTTCACAATACAGAACGAGATCGTTCGATTACCTCGACGGCTTCGACAGACTGATAGAATTGCTTTAAATGCAACATCTTCGCCCCAAGGTTTGAAATTTGCTTTGGGACTGTTTACCAAGATTGTTGCAATATGCAAACGAAGGCTCGAAAATACTTGAGACCAAATCGTGAAGAAAAAACTGAAAATATGTATTATTTGAAAACTACCGTTTCCAGACATCGGATGTTTCGAAAACATCCGATGTCTTTTTGATATTCAACAAAAGGTTCAACACCTTTCGAGTTGCTTAAAGCAAACTTAGTTAAAAGCGTTCGACTTTGGTATCGCCTTCATCTGTTGCATCCACAAATATTCGATAGTTTCACCACTATTGTAAACTTCGAATTATCATACATTTTTTCAATAATTTCGCCAATTAAAGCAAGAATCTCTTCCTTTGTTCCAGTAAGTATAGTCGAAAAAGAATTGGTTTGAAATTCCAAGCCCGATTGGGAAATAACTTTTAAGACATTTTCAACATCCTCGATATAATTTTGCGATGCAATTGGGATAAAGCTCATTTCACAAGATATTATTTCTTTTGCCATACACCTACCAAAAAACTTGCTCGATAAATTTTCGAAAAGTATTGTTCGTTGTCATACGATATTTCTTCGTCCTTTAAAAATGGCGGTGTGTAGAGCGTTTCGACAATTTCAACCAACTCTTTGGGATGAATTTCTGCAATCTCATCCTTGGCGAAAAAGTCTGCATAGCGAAACACGGTCTTCTCCCTGAAATCACTCGATTGATAAAGCTTTCCCCACTCTCCGTCCTTGTTGATAAACCCAATTATTATTTTACCACCTTTTCGTGTTACACGAAACATCTCGTCCACTGCTTCCAAAGGCGATGAAATAAACTCAAGTGTTGCAACCGAAATTACTGCATCGAACTCCTCGTCGGCAAATGGCAAATGCCGTGCATCGCAAAGGATTAGTTCAACCGACAGACCGCTTTCTTTAACTTTCTGCCGCGCAACTTTCAGCATTTCAGTTGATTTATCGACCCCAACGACCTCGAAACCCATCTGAGCCAGCTTGATTGCATAGTTCCCCGTTCCACATCCAACATCGAGAACTCGAATTTTGCCAGCGCCTTCCAGATGCTTTAAAACTGCACGAGTTTCGATTTCATCTACAAATCTGCCCAGTTTGGTTTTGTACCAATCATCGTAATGCTTTGCCTCGAAATCAAATACTTCCATTTTCAAAACTTTTTTAAAAAACTATATATTTTGAGTAACAATTTTACAAAATTTTTGTTATCAACTTTGGTTTCGATTAAACTTTTTTAAAAGTTATGTGTCAAATTAATTGAACGGATGTTCAACAAAACAAAAAGGAGGTTTTTATGAAATGAATAACAGTTCTCGCAATCGCACTAATGACAATCGGACTTATTGCATTCGTTGGATGCAATAAGCTGAACGACCCAGTCTCGCCCAACACACAAGATCTAATTCTCATCGCCAACATACCAGCAGAAACAGAAATGTGCATTCCATCCCAACTTAACGAAGCGACTCTTGACAAGCCCGCTATGCTGCTTACTCCAAACGATGACCCCTTCTATCCAATGCGTCCCATTAAGTTTATGACTCCACTCGGTAGAATTCTGAAAGAGTTGATTTTGACCGATGAACAGAAGGCACAGATTCGGGAATTCTTTAATGCGTATCACGACTGCGTAAAATCGGCAATGACCGCATTGCGTGAATCGGAGAAACAGATTCTCGACCAAGCTAATCAAGCTCGCCGACAGGTTATGGAGCAATTAAAGAGCGGGGCAATCGACCGCCAAACCGCTATGGAACAGCTCCGACAAATCAACCAGCGAACCCGCGAAGCTTTGATGAACAATCCCGTTCGCCAGCAAACTCTGGAACAATTGAAGAACTGCTGGGACACTTTGATTTCGAACATAAAGAGCGTATTAACCGACGAGCAGAATGCTCTATTCGACCAGCTTTTAGCAAAATATCGTGACAATCGTGGTGGCGGGAAAGGCAATGGCGGTGGCACCCGGCCATAAACTAAACGTTTGATTAAACTACAACACCCTCCGTTAATGATGGAGCCCAACCCAAAGATTGGGCTTCGCCTTTTTTGGCAAATGATTTATCAGGTTGCTCAGACATCGGATGTTTCGAGAACATCCGATGTCTTAAAGAACTGTTCAGTTAACCAAATCAAACTTTTCGGCATTTTTTTTTAATAATTAAAAACAGGATAGACAAAAAAAGGCTACCTTTTGTCAAGGCAGCCTTTTCTCGTCAAAATTCGGTAACGCTTTTAGTGTCCGATTAATTGTTTATAGGCGTTGGCATCGAGAAGGTCATTGAGTTCTTCGGGATTGGACAATTCGATTTTAATAAGCCAGCCAGCACCATAGGGGTCTTTGTTCACAACTTCGGGATTGTCGTTGATGGATGTGTTGATTTCAACGACCTTGCCCGAAACGGGAGCGTAGATATCAGCAACAGTTTTAACTGCTTCGATTGTTCCGAAAACTTCACCCTTTTTGACCTCGGTTAGCGAACTCGAAATATCGACGAAAACAACATCACCGAGTTCGCTTTGTGCGTGGTCGGTAATCCCAACAGTAGCAATATTTCCTTCGACCAATACCCATTCGTGGCTTTGGGTATACTTTAAATTCTCTGGAAAATTCATAATCCTTCCTCAAAAAAAAGCAAAATTAAGAATAAATCTTTTAAAAATAAAGATAAATTAACACAATGCTTCAAATTTTTGGTTGAATTACAACTTCTTTATATAAAAAGCAAAATTGCTTTTTTTACAGCAATTTTAATTTTTTTCAACAAGTTATTTCAAGCCCAACCGAAAAGTGCAACGCTTAAACTGATTTGTTTCTTTTATTCTTTTTTCTTATATTACTATTCAATTTTTTGCATTTTGGTTTAAATAATATAAAGAACAATGAAGGTAGGATTGATTGGATTTGGTCGAACAGGGAAGCCTGTTGCTTCAACACTTCTGCGAAGCAAAGAAGTTTACTTGGAATGGGTTTTGCGTAAATCCCACCAGTTGGAACACCGCTCCGTCCCCGAATTTCTTGGAATAGAATCCGATGCCCCGGGTATCATCTATTCAATCCAAGATATTAGTATTTCGGAACTTCTCGACATTCAACCCGTCGATATAGTTATCGACTTTGCTTCCGAAGATGCAATCTACTACTACGGCGACGAATGCGCCCGCAGGCAAATCAAAATAATCACCGCAGTCTCCAACTACCCCGAACAAACAATCCAAAAACTCCAAGAGCTTTCGAAACTTACAGCAGTATTCTGGTCGCCAAACATTACTCTCGGCATCAATTATCTCATCATCGTTGCGAAGTTTTTGAAAAAAATTGCACCCAACATCGATTTCGAAATTGTAGAGGAGCACTTCAAGGAGAAAAAAGACGTCTCGGGAACTGCAAAAGTAATCGCAAGAGAATTGGGAATCGACCCGAACCAAATCAAATCCATCCGGGCAGGTGGAATAATTGGTCGCCACGAAATTATCTGCGGCTTTCCTTACCAAACAATTCGACTTATTCACGAATCCATATCGCGCGAAGCCTTTGGTAACGGCGCAATTTTTGTTGCTAAAAACTTAATGAACAAAGACCCGGGATTTTATCAATTCGAAAGGCTTCTGCTGCCATATTTCTCATTATAACAATAATTTTTTTTCTCTTCGTTTACAAAAATGTATGAAAATATATTTGAAAAAAATTTTCTTAATATTACTTTCGATTTCGATTGTTATTTCGTCTGCTGGAATAACAATCATTAACCATATTTGCAAAGAAGAAAAACACATCATCTCTGGATTTATCCAAACAGATTGTTCCGAAACCTCTTGCGAACATAAAGACTGTTGCTGTGTTTCCACAAATAAAAATCCACAACCAAAGCAACCATTAAAAAATTTGCCCAATAACTGGCTTTCCTATAAAAGTTTAGACGACTGTTGCGAAAAAACTTCATTTTCCAAATCCGTTCCAATAATTTCAAGCGAAAATTCTTTGAAAAAATTCTCGGAGATTTACAAACCCAGCTTCAAAATCGAATATATCCAAAAAAGAATTTCCGATTACATTTTGCAAAAAGTCCAAAATATAGAAGAAAAAATCATTACCCCTGTTCGTAAGTTGATTAAATTAATAAGATTAATTACTACATTTGCTTCAAACACTGAATTCGACTCTCTCCATTAATTCTTTCCTCCGAGTGTCTTACACCACAATTGTTCTTTTATTTTTAAACAAACTATTTTGTTAAACAAAAGGAGAGAGAAATGAAAACAATCATTTTAAATTTGAATATAATAATCATTTCTTTACTTTTTGCTTTCCAATTAGGAAATGCAAAAACTATTCAAGGCAAAGTTTATGGATTAGATGAAAAAAACGAAAAGAAACCACTGGCAGGCGCATCAATTAAGTCGTTAAATTCCAATTTTGGAACAATCACAAATTCAAAAGGTGAATTCACCTTGAATATCCCAACCAAAGACACATTCGTTGTAAGCTTTGTAGGATACAAAAAAGACACAATACAAGTGGGTCCCGATATTGAGTTCCTTGAAATATTACTTACAGGAGAAATTAAATCAAACGAAGTTCTTGTGGAAGGAAAAAAAGAAGATTTTTATATCGAACAATCGAAAACAATCAAGACAGAAGTTTTATCGGAAAATAGCCTGAAAAAAGCTGCGTGTTGTAATCTTTCGGAAAGCTTCATTACAAATCCAACAGTTGACGTAACATATACCGATGCTATAACTGGAATTAAGCAAATTCAATTGCTTGGTCTTGCCCAAAGTTATACACAGATTTTAACCGAAAACACGCCTAACCTTCAAGGCTTCGCTTCAAATTATGGTCTTCTTTTCATACCAGGTCCTTGGATAAATTCAATATCCATTTCAAAAGGGACTTCATCGGTAACGCAAGGGTACGAATCTATAACAGGACAAATTAATATAGGGCTGAAAGAACCATCAAGCACCGATAGAATTTACTTAAATTTATTTGGCAACAACCTAATGCGATTCGAAACAAATCTAATCACAAAAGCCAGTTTGGGCGAGAAAACCACTGCAATTGCTTTTGGAAACGCAGTCTACTCAAAAAAATCCATAGACCATAATGGCGACGGATTTTTAGATAGTCCTCTCAGGCAAATGATTAATCTTCTTTCACGCGTTGAATACAATGGGGGAAATTACGAAAGCAGAACCTTTATACATTGGTTAGCCGACGAAAATGAATCGGGGCAAGTTTCATACTTTAGAAACCCGGATAATTCCAATTTCTGGGGCTCGAAAATTTCTATACGAAGGCTCAATTTAATTACCAAAAACGGATTCTTTTTGGACAATGCGAACAACTCAAGTATCGGAACAATCCTAAATTTTACTCATCATAGCCAAAAATCTAAATTTGGTAATAGGAATTTGAATTTGGAACAAAACAGTGTTTTCTTAAACATATTTTGGGCTTCAAGAATTAACCCATTCCATCTTTTTTACGACCCCGACGAATCACTTTCGGAAAATCCGAACTTAACAACAGGTTTGAGTTTTTCGTATAATAATTATCTTCAATATTTAGACTCATTGAATCTTTCGACAAACGAAGTAGTTCCCGGAATCTTCGCAGAATTAACTTTTGAACCCTTGGACAAGATTACAATTATTCCCGGGTTCAGAGTTGATTTCCACAACAAAGCAGGAACACTTTTGACCCCAAGAATTCATATAAAATACTCAATCGATGACTTAAACACAATAAGATTTTCGGCAGGCAAAGGTTATCATTTTCCTTTACCAATAGTTGAAAATCAAAGCATACTTAACTCTTCGCGAACGATTTTGGTCGATGAGGAACTAAAAATCGAAGAGGCTTGGAATTTCGGTTTAAATTCAACTCACTCTTTCGAACTATGGGGAATTTGTGGCACATTGAATTTGGAATATTATCATACAGATTTTGTAAATCAGGTAATTGTTGATAAAGACATAGACCCTTCGAACATAAGAATTTACAATTTAAAAGGGAAATCTTTTTCGAATAGTTTTCAAGTCGATATGACGCTAAACCTTCCTAATAATATTGATTTACTCTTGGCATACAGACTTAATGATGTTTGGATGACAACCAGCAACACACTTCAACGGAAACCCTTAATCAGCCCGCACAAAGTACTCTTTAACTTGGCATATAAACCCGAGCCCTTTTGGTTCGATTTCACAATTGATTTCAACAGTGGCGGTCTAATACCAAACACATCCACCAATCCCGATATGTATAAATTACCACAAACCTTCAAACCCTTTGTAATTCTTTATGCAAACATAACCTATCGTCTTCCGTTCCTTGAAATATACTTTGGAGCAGAAAACATAACGAATTTCAAACAGAACAACCCAATACTTGCTTTCGACAAACCATTTTCCAAGTACTTCGATAGTTCAATAATTTGGGGACCCATTGATGGCAGAAAAGTATATCTTGGAATCCGGTTCTTCAAATGAGAAGCAAAGTCTTGTATGGGCAACCGGCCGGTCGCCCATACAATTGCAACATCGATAACATTACATCGGGGCAGACACATAGGTCTGCTACGATGGTGATGATGGCGTGAAAATGATAAGACATTATGTTTTGCTTTGTAGGGGAAATTTATGAACTGCCCCTACAAGATGTTAGTTAACTAAAAATCTTCTAATACAAATACAATTTTACAACTTGCATTTTGTTTATTGCAAAAAGTTTGAATAACTCTTTGAACCTTTCCTTTTCTATTCTTTTTATTATTTTACAAATCTGTTATGCATTTTTAAAAGAATATGTTATGGAGACTAAAAAAAGGCTGTTTATAGGGACTTTTCTGAAAACCGACAAGCTCATCGAAAATTATCCACGAGTTAAATCGGATTTTGCCGGCATTGTCGAAGGCAAATGGGTCGAAGATTGGAATTTGCACTTCACTTACCACTTCCTCGGCGAAGTCGATTCTACAAATGCAGAAAAACTACTCGCAGACTTAAAGCCCATTACGGTTGAATATCATAATCCCCTTGTTCTACGGGGTCTTGGTTGCTTCCCAAACGCAAATTACCCTCGTGTTCTCTTTGTGGAGATATTCGATAGCCAAAATATACTGCAAGAAATCCACCTAAATTGTAAATCCCTTTTAGAAAAATATAATTTCCAGCTCGATACCCGCCAGTTCCATCCCCATTTGACACTTTTGCGAATTAAACAGGCACGGCGAAGAGAATTTCGTGAGAAAATCCAAAAGTACGAAAAAGAAGACTTCGGAAAAGTGGACCGCTTTTCGGTACATCTAATAGAAAGCAAACTTACCCCAAAGGGTCCAATTTATCAAATATTATCCAAATAAAAGTTTAATCCGTAATCTATGTTAATTTATCTCAATGCGGCTTCGAATTCCTTCAAATGCTGAGGAATATCGAGATGCGTTGTCTTGCTTTGGTCAGCAGCAACATCCAAAGGAAGCCGGACAGGATTTTCTCCAGGATGGAAACAAATGTAAAAACCGCTATCAACACCCTCGAAAGCATCCTTGACCATTACATAACCCAGCCAACTCGCAACGATAATATCCTTGACAGCAGCTTTGCCACCTCGCTGGAAATAGCCCATATCGACGTGGCGGATTTCGTGTTTGATATTCCTTCGGGCAAATATTTCTTCGAGGATTTTCCGAATCTCATCTGCAGTTTTTGGATAGCCTTCGGCAACGATAATCCGAGTGTCGCGGTCGCGCTCGCTAATCAAGTTTACAAGTTGCTCGTAGTCCACCTCGTCGTTCGGTAAAATGATGTGTTCGGCACCAGTAGCCACCCCAGCAAAGAAAGCCAAATATCCCGAGTCGCGTCCCATCGACTCAATGATATACACACGACGGTGGGCAGAGGCAGTATCTCTAATCCATTCCAGCATCTCAAGGCTTTTATCAATCGCACTGTAAAAGCCAATAGAATAGCCATAATTGTTACACACATCGTTGTCTATCGAACCAGCAGTAACAAGGAGTTTGGTGCGCAAACCTTTTTCTTTAATAATGTTGTTAATCACATTCGAAGCGGCAAGGCTTCCGTTACCCCCAATAATGAAGAGGTAATCGAAAAAGTTGTCGTGCAGGTTTAGTGCAATTGCCTCCTGCATATCGCGGTCGTCTTTAAGTTCGGGAACCCTCAGCGTTCCAAGAATAGTTCCGCCCTGATGGGCAATCCCTGCGGTGTCCTTTTTGGTCAACTTTTTGAAATTCCCATCAACCAGACCACGCCATCCATCGATAACGCCCCAAACAGATGTGGCTGGACGCAAATTCAAACAACAACGGACAACTGCACGAATAAATGCATTCATTCCCGGAGAATCTCCCCCACCAGTCATTATTGCAACTTTCATAGTACCTCGCTTTTGTTAAACAAAATTTATTTGAGGATAAAAACTAATAAAAGAACTAAAATAAACATCACGGAAACGATTATCAAAATATTTTTAAACTTTGTGTCTATTTTGTATTGTTGATTGCGTGTTTCGTTCAACTGCTGAAATACGGTTTTTAGTTCATCGCGAAACTTTTCCGAAGAGCTTTCGCTATTTTGCAAAGTGGTTTGAGTTTGCTGTTCAAACTGGTTCAGAATTTGGTCGAGTTTGATAAATTTCTTATTTAATTCTTCCGAAAATTCACCAAATCTTGCTTCTATTCTTTGTCTTTCTTCGTAAAGAATCTGTCGGAATTGTTCCAATTTCTCTTTCAAAGTATCAATTTCATCGTAAGCAATTTTCGAAAATCGCGACTGGCTTACGGTTTGGTTCAATAATTTCTGGTCGAAGTTCGAGATTTTGTCATCAATTGATTTAAATTTCAAAGCATACTTAACTTCGAGCATTTTCAAAGTTGATTCAACTTGGTCTTTAAATTTATCAGTCAGACTTTGCGAAAACGTCTCGAATTCCATTTCCATCTTATTTTCGAGTGTTTTCAGCAAATTGTCAACTTTCAACATTTGGACTTTCAACTCGGAATGCATCCGCTCCAAATCGTTCTTTAAATTCTCAATTCGGGATAATTCCTTAAAAACATTTTCAATAGTAGAATTCTTTTGCTGAAAATCTGCAATAAACTCGTTAATAGTGTCTTCCAGCAAATGGAATCTTTCGTCTATATCTTTGGAAAGATGTTTGGCGAAATCTTCGAGTTCCGACTGAGTTTGAATGATTCGCTGGCGAGTTTCCTCGAAAAATTCAAAAGCCTTTGAGTATTCAATGGCTTGTTTTTTAATAGTTTCGAACAAGCCCTTGATTTCGGGGCTTATAGCCTTCGATTCATCCATACTTGTGTATAGTCAATAAAAAATTGCAAACTTTGGCAAAGTTGCTCAAGCAAGTATTTCTCCAAAACCGTAACCTCGCAGGGCGAATATTTCAACAAAATTTCGTTTACATCTTCACGGAACTTTTCATCTTGCTCATAAAATTCTCGCCACTGATATTGAAGCAAATCGCCCAACACGCCTAATTCGGCGAGCTCCTCGAATATCCTTTTTGGCTTTATCTCCTTCACTTAAATAATTTTTCTATGCAAATTTCAAGCCTTGCTCGAGTCCCCAAATCAAATCGTCCACATCCTCGATGCCAACCGAAAGTCGAACTAAGCCATCTGTGATTCCCGCTTGCAAACGAAGCTCCTTGCTCATACTCGAGTGGGTCATACTCGCTGGATGCTGAATCAAAGATTCTACTCCACCAAGACTTACAGCAAGCTGCCAAACGCGAACGTTATTCATAACCATTTTACAGCTTTCCAAACCGCCTTTTAGTTCAAACGAAATTATACCCCCGCCTCCTTTCGTCTGCTTCTTCGACAACTCATTGTGTGGATGGGATGGTAAAAAGGGATACCAAACTCTCTCGACTTTTGGATGCCTTTCTAAATATTTAGCAATTGCAAGTGCGTTTTCGCAATGTTTTTGCATTCGAATTTCAAGCGTCTTAATTCCACGATGCACAAGGAAAGCATTAAATGGGTCGATAACGCCACCAACAAGGTTCGAAATTTTTCGAAATTGTTGATATTCCTCGAGAGTCTTCAAAACAACAATTCCTGTGACAACATCAGCGTGACCATTCAAGAATTTTGTCATACTATGCACAACAATGTCCGCACCAAGCACCAAAGGCTGTTGCAGAATAGGGCTCATAAAAGTATTATCGACAACAACCTTTGCACCGCGAGAGTGAGCCATCTCCGAAATCTTTTGAATATCAGTAACAGAAAGAGTAGGGTTGCCGGGAGTTTCGAAGAACACAACTTTCGTATTGCTTCGAAAAGAGGATTCGACTTCGTCAAGATTAGAAGTATCTACGAATGTTGTCTCGACTCTAAAACGGGAAAGAAGTTGCGAAAGGTAAGAAGTTGTAGGTCCGTAAACGGTATTGCTACAAATCACGTGGTCGCCTTGGGAAGTCAGTGCAAGAAAAACGAGATTTACAGCAGCCATACCGCTGGCGCATCCAATCGCCTTTGCACCTTGCTCGAGTTCTGCAACAGCATCCTCCATTGCTTCGATTGTTGGATTGCCCATACGAGTGTAAATGTAACCAAATTCCTCGCCTCTGAAAAGGCGGGCTCCGTGGTCTGCGTCTTTGAATTTAAAAGTCGATGTTTGGTAAATTGGAGGCACAACGGGTCCAAATTCATACTCTTTGATACCAGAATGAACACATTTTGTGCCAATTTTCATACCATCAGAAGTATCCATATTTCAAATTTTAAATATTTTAAAAAAGTAATTTAAAAAAATTATTTAAAATTTGATTACTCTTTGGTAAAATTCAAAAAAGGTAATTACTCAAATAATTCCATCAATGTTACGTAGGGGCAAATTATTATTTGCACCCACAAGATGTTAAATTATTTTGAAGCTTGACCGAAAACACTCATTCGTGAGCCTATAGGAATTAATTACAAAAAGACATCGGATGTTTGTTAAACATCCAATTTCTGAAAAATTGACCAGGTCTTGCAGTGGCGAACTTGTGTGTTCGCCCCGTGTTCCTAAGTCTTTGCCACTAATGCTACACCCTATAACGATATGTTTTGTTGGGTATGATGGTACGTTTTCTATGAACAATTCAAAAATATATCCAAGAATAGAGCAAATTAAAATTTTAAAGTTCAAATATAGTGTGGATTGTATCGAGTAATTACCAAATATAATGCACAAATCTTAAAAAAGGGAACACTGGATAAGTCTTACATTCTTATAGACCTTGAGCAATTTGAGCCAAAGACAGGCAAAATAAAGACGAAACAAATGAAGTAGAAGAAATCGGCTCAGATAAAGTTTTATTTGGAGATGCCGATATTATTATTTCAAAAATGAGACCATATTTTGCCTATGTTTTTATAAATGATAAAAGCAAAAACTATATTGGAACTACCGAATTAGTCCCATTTAAACTAATAAATAATGATGTCAACATTTATTTTTTGAAATATTGCCTAGTTTCTAATGAATATATTTCAAAATCTGCTTTGATTATGTATGGAAAGGAACATCCTCGTATTTATGTAAAAGATTTACTTGCAATAAAAATTCCATTGCCAGATTTAGAAATTCAACAAAAAATTGTTTCAGATATTCAACAACGAGAAGAAAAAAGTAATCAGTACAAAGAACAGATAAAAAATTACAAGAAGAAATAGACGATTTAATTTATCAATCATTAAAATAAGCAACCTGCATAGAAAATTTTAAAAACTTTAGACCAAGCGACAAAAAGAGTAGAAAATTTTTTATAAGTTTATTTGTAATCTATAAAACATAATCACACAAAATTATTAGAAAATTTATTCTCTATTTTCTTCCTCGAATTTTCGCATCTTTTGGACTTTTTCCCAAAGCAAGAATTTTAGCTCTTCGATGCCAGTTCTTGTTACAGATGAAATAAACAAAGGCTTTGGGAAATCGTTGCCAAAATTTATTCTTCGAAGTTTTTCCATCCGTTTTTGGTCGATAGTATCGATTTTACTAAAAGCAATTAGTTTTTCCTTTTGCAAAAGTTCTTTGTTGTATTTTTTGAGCTCGGTCAAAAGGACTTTCAAATCCTTTTTAGGGTTTTCGCTGTTCGAATCGATTAGAAACACAAGAATTTTGGTTCTTTCGATATGGCGTAGGAAGTCGGTCCCCAATCCTTTGCCTTCGGATGCACCTTCGATAAGCCCCGGAATATCGGCAATCGTAAAGTTTTTCCCTGTGCCAATTTGGACAACGCCCAGATTGGGCGTCAGCGTTGTAAACGGGTAATCGGCAATCTTGGGTTTTGCCGCAGAAACGACGGAAATTAGCGTAGATTTGCCAACATTTGGGAAACCGACTATGCCAACATCGGCAAGAACTTTTAGTTCGAGCAGAAGTTCAAGTTCTTGGCCTTTTTCGCCCTTTTCGGCAAAGCGTGGAGTCTGGTTCGTTGGAGTGGCAAATTCAGCATTTCCGCATCCGCCTTTACCACCGCGTGCAACGATAAACTGCTGGTTTGGTTCAACAAGGTCGACAATAACCTCGCCAGTTTCGGCATTTTTAACAACTGTGCCACAGGGCACAGGAATAATCAAGTCCTCGCCATCGCTACCAGTTTTATTATTGCTGCTGCCGGGCTTGCCGTTTTCCGCTTTGAAAAAGTTTTTGTATTTAAAATCCAAAAGTGTTGTCAAATGTGGGTCTGCTTTGAGAATGATATTTCCTCCTCTGCCGCCGTTTCCGCCGTCGGGACCGCCTTTGGGAACAAATTTCTCGCGATGGAAACTAATTGCACCATTACCACCATTCCCGGCTTTAACCTTAATTCGGGCTAAATCAATGAATTTCATTGCGTTTATTGTTCGTCGGCAATAACGATAATCTTGTCTCCTTCGGAGAAGAAAATTCTATTCGATTTGATAGGATTGACACGAACGCCGTAGGCAAGCATTGAGTCGGTTGCATAACGTGGCTTCGCTTCGTGCAATTTGTAACCTATTGCTATTTCGTTTCGCTGTCGGGCTGCTTCCAAAACAGTGTAGAAGTTAACAGGCCTGCCTAATTCGACATAGTATTCTGCAGGTTTGATGTATATTGATGGATTTGCGGCACTAAATAATGTTTCGAAAATAGTTTTCAGTTCTTTGTTTTCGGAGATTTGGGATAGCAATAAACTATCGAGCTTAACGCTGACGATGAAATCGTCGGCGTGAGTGATTTCAGCCAGTTCGCGGTTGCGGTCGTCGAGCATTTCGCTAACGATTGAGAACCTGTGCTCGGTTCGGTCGGCAATGTCGCGGAGATGCAGTAGAGTGCTCAATGTCCTTGCATCAACGGACTGAACATCGAGCATTTCAGTCTGGCTCAAAACAATTATGTGGTCAAATTGTTCAACAACCAAGTTATCAAGGACGCGGCGGTCGGTTGTATCGCCATACACAAATGAAATTTCCTGATTTTCGAGCTCATAATTTATTTCCAAAATTGTTCTTTCAACATAAGAAAGGTCGGAAACAACAACAAGTTTGGAGCCTTTCAGAACATATTTATCCAGTTCGCTGATGATAAGCGGAGCTCGGCGGTTCCAACCCAAAATCAAGGTGTTTTCGGGTCTTCGCTCTTTAACTTGGGGCTCGGTGCGAATTGCACCGGGGTCGATATGATAGTCGAGAATGCCCGAAAGGATAATCGTATCGTCATCTTCCGATATTGCTATTACTTTGTCTCCTTCTTCGATTTTCATATTCATAGGTGGTTTAAGAAGAATTTCGCCGTCTCTTTTTCGCAAGCCAATAATCGTTGAGGTTTCGTAGGCAAACATTGCCTCGACAAAAGTTTTACCAACCAGTTTTGGTTCGTAGGCGAAGTAAATTTCACCGCCTTTGAAATCGAGTAATTCAGTAAAAACAACCGAAAGCCCGGGTTGANGGCAAGTTTGTGCAATGATTCTCGAGACGACGTAATCGAAAACAACGAGTTGAACTTCGTCCCTGCCTGCTATTTCGGCAATAGGGACATTCCTTGGGTGGCGAATTTCGGCAACGATGTGGTATTTTTCGGGCAAAGGTTTACGATTCGGATTGTTTGTAATTGCAAGAATTGTCTTAACAACATAAGAATCGGGTTCTGGAACATCGGGAGCGATGATAATGATTGATTTGGCTTGGTTGAGGTTTGCAACTTCAAGGTCTCGCAAGTCGATAGGATTACCGGTTCGGCAGATTACCCTTGTATTTTTGGTATCGCCGACTTTCGCACGGATTTCGTCATCCATTTCGACCTTGTCCTTTTCGGCAAGAACAACGATGGTTGGTTTCTTCTGGTTTTCGTTTGCAATGACCAATTCAGAAATGATTTGGAACACTTGGAAAGACCAACCAAGAATAACGGTGTGGTTCTTTGCCAACACAAAGCTTCTGCCTTTGCGCAGTTCGTTTATTTTGTCCATCACAACACTGCTAACACTACCAATGAACACGCTTGTCATCGTCAAGCCAAGCAGTGTTGCAATTAGCATAAAAAGAAGGTAAAAGAAATCGATTGGGTCGTCCGAAATAACACCACCGTCGAGTGTTCGAAGCAAAACCACCCAAAAAACATTTAGCAAGTTGTAGTTCTTTGTGTCGGGCAAGCCAAGTATTTGTTGTGCATTTGAAGGAATTAAATTAAAGTAATAAACAATAAGTGCTATAATCCACAAGAAGATAAAACCAATGAATATTAAAAAAAGGAAAGGTGGAATCGGTCCTTTTGACATCAAATGGTCGAATTCGAAGCGAATTCGCTCTTTCAGTCTAATTTTTTTCATAAAAAGTAAATTTAAAAAAACTAATTTAAAAAAAATTTTTCTTTTTTGTGAATTTAAGGCAAGTTTTTGTTAAATATTCATTATTTAGAAATGGCAAAATTTTGTTAATTTGACTTTTTTAAAAAAATATAATGATGAATAAACAAAAGATAATGTTTTTGGCATTGTTTGTTTTGTATCCTGCACTCCTTTTTTCGGGGAACGATATATCGGTAGATGTGATATTATCGAATTTAAAAAGGATTTATGCCGAAGCCCATTCTTCGAATGAAGCTTGGGAAAGACTTGCTGTTCTTTGTGATGATTATGGTCCAAGATTAAGCGGAAGCCAAAATCTTGAAAAAGCTATTGACTGGTTGCAGGGTATGCTGATTAAAGATGGCTTCGATAGCGTTTGGACTGAACCAGTTATGGTGCCAAAGTGGGTTAGGATTCACGAGGAGTGCAAGCTTGTTTATCCGCGCTCGAAAGCTGTTCCCGTATTGGCTTTTGGTGGTAGCGTTTCGACGCCCCCAAATGGGATTTCGGCGGAAGTTCTTGTTGTTGATAATTTCGACGAGTTGGAGAGCAACAGAGAGAAAGTAAAAGGGAAGATTGTGGTTTTCAATCCACCTTACGAAAACTATGGGAAGACCGTTCAATACAGATGGATTGGGGCAGTTCGTGCTGCTCAGTATGGGGCAGTGGCAGCATTATGCCGTGCAGTTAGCCCACTTTCTATGAATAACCCACACACTGGTGTTATGAATTACGAGGATTCTGTTCTCAAAATTCCCTTTGCTTCGATATCCGAAGAAGATGCTCTGCTTTTGAAAAGATTTCAGAAGCGGGGGATTACCCCGAAAATATTTTTGAACATTCAGACAGCGGATAGTGGAAAGTCTCCATCGCGCAATCTCATCGCCGAAATTCGCGGTTCCGTTTATCCAAGCGAGATTATAGCCTTTGGCGGGCATATTGATTCTTGGGATGTTGGCAGTGGGGCGCAAGACGATGGCGCTGGTTGCATTGCCTCGTGGCAAGCCTTGAAAATTATCAAAACCTTAGGAATTCGACCAAAGCGAACGCTTCGCCTTGTGTTCTGGGTTAACGAAGAAAATGGATTGGAAGGGGGCAAGAAATATGCTGAACTTCACAAACACGAAAATCATCGTTTAATGTTCGAGTTCGACTCTGGAGTTTTCCCGCCAAGTTGGATAGGATTTTCGGGACCAGATTCAATTTGGGAAAAGGTTCAGCCATTCGAAGGTTTTTTACAAAAATTCTATCCCGACGTCAAAATTCAGCAAGGCGGGGGCGGAGTTGATATTTCACCAATGACGAAATTAGGTTTTCCCGGAGCATCGCTTGGAACTGATGACGGCGGTAAGTATTTTTGGTATCATCATTCGCATACCGACACCCCAGACAAAGTTAATCCAGAAGATTTGAATAATTGTTCTGCTGTGATTGCTATGTTCATCTATCTTTTTTCGGAATTAATTTAGCTTTTATAAATGGAGAAAGAAAAAATAATTGTAGAGGTTAACGGGAATAAGTTCCAAGCTTTTGTCGAAAAAGATTTGATTGAATTAGACGGAAAAAGCTACCAAGTGGAAGTTTTGAAAGAGAATGCTCCCGGTGTTTATTCTTTGAAAATCAATGACCAAGTTGTAATTGTCGAAGTTCAGCGGAACGAAGATGGTTCTTTTACGATTGTAAAGGATGGTTTGGTGTATGAAACTGATGTGGTTACCGAGACAGTTGAACTTCTGCGGAAATTTGCTGTTGAAACCGACATCAAACATTTAGGCGAGATTTCCGTCAAAGCTCCGATGCCGGGATTAGTTGTAAAAGTGCTGGTTTCCGAAGGTGATGTAGTCAAGCGGGGAGATAAAGTTGTTATTCTCGAAGCAATGAAAATGGAGAATGCCCTTTCGAGCCCAATTTCGGGCATCGTGAAAAAAGTTTTTGCTATGGAAGGTAAAACAGTTGAAAAAGATGCTATTTTGGTTGAAATTTCATCCCAATAAATTTTTCGCTTTTCCTATCGTCCTTTTCTTTTGTTAGTGTGGGTTGTATGAAAATCAGATTTGTTTGGGCTCTTCTGCTTGTGTTCATTTTGCTTTCTTGTTCAACAACAAAGAGAAAAAGAGATTTTGACCTTTTGCGTGAGTTTGCCGATAGCCCCGATACAAATGTAGGCACAGTTTATCTGAAAGGGACAAAGTCGATTGATTCGGTTGACCCAAACTTGCTTCGTTACGATATTTGGAGAATTGAAATCGACAAATACCCCGAAACCGTCAAACTATTTGCCCGTGTCTACGATGATAAAGGCAATTTTATAACAAATATGGCAGACCCCTACCGAAAAACTGACCACAAGTATTTCGCTTTCTTGGAAGAATACTTGGGCAAAGTTTACAATGTTCGCAGAGTTGAAATTCCAAATTTCAAGGTGCGAGAATTTGGAGCGGGTGATTCCATTCCCTATTACGTGGCTTTGACAGTTGACTACAGCGGTTCGATGAGTGGAGTGACAAATGCTATTTTCGAGGGAGCGGAATTGTTTATCTCGATGAAGTATGACAACGATAAAATTGCCTTTTGTTCTTTCAACAAGGATTTCGATTTAAAAATTTCTTTCGAAACGAACAAAGAAAAGTTGTTGAAACAATTTAGAGAGAAAAGGACGCAGAGTTTTGGGTTCTATTCAGCTTTGTATGATGCTGTTCGACGAAGCGTGGAATTATTCAAAGAGATGCCCGACGATGGAAATCCACGGCTTGTAGTTGTGTTTTCCGATGGTGACGATAATTATTCACGTACTAAAATCGGCGAGATAATTGGTCTTGCTCGAAATTTGAATGTCCATATTTTCTGTGTTGCTTTTGGGTATTCAATCGATGAAAATTTGCAGGAAATATCATTCAATACCGGAGGGAAATTTTACAAAGCATTTTCGAAGGATGATTTAAAGCGAATATTTTTCGATATTTATATGAGCCTTCGAAATTATTATTTGATAACATACAAGCCACCGAAGTTTTGGGGCTACCATCGTGTTGTATCTTATTTGGATATACCCGGACGCAAGGACTCACTTTGGGCAGAAGGCTTTTACGATACATCCGAGATGTGGCGAGATACGGGCGATAGCTTCGTCCGCCCAATTTTATTCGATTTCGATAAATGGGACATCAAACCAGAATCGTATGCAATTATCGACGAGATTGTCGACCAAATGCTTTCGCGACCGAAACTTCGACTGGAAATACAAGGGCATACCGATAACATTGGTACAATTGAGTACAACCAGCGTTTATCGGAGCGTCGTGCCAAAGCAGTATATGATGCATTGGTTGAGCGTGGCGTCGACCCCAAGCGTCTGCGTTGGCGCGGGTTTGGAATGTCTCAGCCAGTTGCACCTAACGATACCGAAGAGGGCAGAGCCAAAAATCGAAGAACTCAGTTTGTTATTTTAGCAAAATAATGGGTTGAAATATGAAATTTGTTTGGGTTTTGTTGTCAATAGTTTTTGTCTTTTCGGGTTGTGTTAAAAAAGATATCGAAAAGAACTATTACGAAAAATTCGATGCAAAGTTGAAATTAATGATGAAGGACCCTCAGTATTCAAAGACTGGTCAGCCAATTCGCTGCGTTATCGAAATGTATAAGAATATGGATTACATTTTAAAAGATAAGTTTGAAAACGTAGGTTTAAAAGTTGTTACGACTGCGGGGAATATTATCATTGTTGAAGGTTCGGTCGAATCGTTATACAAAGCTTCGCGTTTTGACTTTGTTCATAGAATAAGTCTTTCGCACGATTATCAGAAAAAATAATTTTGAAAAATAATTCGAGGGGTTTATGAAGAGGATTCTATCATTTTTGGGTATTTTCTTTATTATTTTCAACTTATATGCTGCGGATACTTATAACAAGCTTGATGCATATTCAAGGAAAATGCTTGCTTCGGTTCAGCAGATCAAGAGCGAAAGTGAATTGTTGCTGCTTGCCCGGAATTATGGCTATCCTTTTCGACTGGAAAGCGGGAAAGTTTGGGTAAGTTTGCTTGTCGAAATGGATGAATCTAACTCCCAGATTAACTTTGCCGACGAAGTTAAAGTTGTTTCTTCCGCAGGAAGAATTTTGTCTTTAAGCGTCCCAGTGGACAAGTTGAATTCGATTCTTTCTAATGAAAAAGTCAGGCGAGTTCAATTTGGTCGAAAATATCGAATAAAACTTGATTCAGCACGAAAAAGCGTAAGGGCAGACGAAGTCCATAATGGGAATTTTTTGCCTAAACCATATACCGGCAAGGGGACAATCGTTGGGATTTTCGATACTGGAATTGATTTTCAGCATCCTGATTTTAGCGATGCCAACGGAACGCGGATTCTTTTCCTTTGGGATATGTCCGCGGATTCAGCTGCGAAACCCCCTAAAGGCTTCGATTGGGGTCGCGAATACACGAAAGAAGAAATTGACAGTCAACCTGAAAATGTTTTGCACCGAGACCATTCGGGTCATGGTACCCACGTTGCCGCAATTGCAGCAGGTAATGGCAGCGGCAAGCCTTCTTACAAAGGAATCGCACCCGAAGCCGATTTGATTGTTGTTAATGGTTCACGAGACCCGTTTGCCAGCGACTTTTCGGATGCCGACATTATCGCAGGGTGCAATTATATTTTTGGAAAAGCAGAAGAAATTGGAAAGCCTTGCGTGATAAATTTGAGTCTTGGGTCTATAATTCATTCCCACGATGGAGAGGATTTGCTTTCAAAAGCATTGTCTAATCTTGTCGAGAATAAGCCCGGAAGAGCAATCGTTGCCGCTGCTGGGAACGAAGGGGAACTCGACATACATACGGGCGGACAGTTGCTTAGCGGGCAAAGGTATGAATTGCTTCTTTATCCTGTTAATATTTGCGATTATGAGCCCTCTTTTTGCCCTGATATTCCAAACATTTTTCTCTTTGGTGCGGACATCTATACCGATTCTCAGGTGATTGATTCAATCTATGTTGGTATTTATTCGATTGAGAATAATGAATTTATTGATGAAAAAGGGTTTTCATCGAATGATGTTGTGAACGATGCTCAGATTTTCGACAAGAATAATCAACTTGTTGGGGTAGTTTCAATTTCTTATGAAAAGACTGAAAGTTACGATAATTTTTTGGTTCTTGTCTCAAATCAGGGTGTTGAAGATATTCCTTTAACCGATTATCTTTGGGGTATAGTGTTTGTTCCAAAGAAGAATGGAGCATTTGATTCTTGGTCATTAATGCCAATTGGAAGTCAGCATCCAACCAAAAGCCGTTACCAAAGATTTCCAAATGATAACGCAATGACGATAGGTTCGCCGGCGGTAGGTAAGAAAATCATTAGCGTAGGTTCTTATAATACGAAAAATCAGTATCAAGACATTTTGGGTGGTTTTCACGACGAGTCGAAGTTCTTTCCACTTGGGGATATTAGTGTTTTTAGTAGTCGAGGACCTTCGCGCGATGGCAGAATTTTGCCTATCTTAACTGCTCCGGGCTTATATGTTGTCTCTGCATTTTCGAGCAGTACCGACCCAAACGAAGTTGATTCTACTATGCTCGACCCAAGCGGAATGTATGTTGTTTCTGCTGGAACGAGTATGTCCTCTCCCTGTGTTGCTGGGGCGGTAGCGCTTTTGTTCGAGCAAACACCAAATCTAACTTCGGATGAAGTTATTGAATTGTTGAAGCTTTCGGCTCACAGAGATAAATTTACAAGCTCTGAACCGAACAACACATTTGGATGGGGGAAGTTGGATGTCCTTCGCCTTTTACAATTGGTCACAGATGTAAAAGAACAAATTAATTCAAAGAGAATTTCTGTTTACCCAAATCCAGCAACAGATAAAGTTTTTGTTACATCGGATGAGGAAATAAATGAAATTCAGATTTTTGATGTTTTTGGAAACTTGCTTTTGAGCGGGAATAGCAGAATTATCCAAGTTGCTGGCTTAAATTCCGGTGCATATTTCGTCAAAATACGAACCAAAAACAATGACTATCTTACACCTTTAATTAAGTATTAAGCACTATTTGATAGATAAATAAATTATTCGATTCTAACGTCCTAATTGTTTTTAAAGAAGGGTGAATTATGGAAATCGAAACTTTTCCAAATCCAAAGCCGGGAAGAGAATATGTGATAATACATCGAAATCCCGAATTCACATCGGTATGTCCAAAGACAGGGCTACCGGATTTTGGAACCGTAACTATAAAGTACATTCCCGATAAGCTTTGTTTGGAATTGAAATCGTTGAAATATTATTTTCTTCAATATCGAAATATGGGAATATTTTACGAAGCAGTTACAAACAAAATTCTTGACGATTTAGTTGCTGCCTGCGACCCGTTGGAAATGGAAGTTCAAACAGACTGGTCGACGCGTGGCGGAATGAATTCCACAATTATTGCTAAGTATGTACGTTCGGGGAGAAAAAATGAAAGTTAAAATCGGCAAAGAGTTTGTGTGGCAGATGAGCCATCGGCTGCCTTTCCACAAGGGACTTTGCAGTAATATTCATGGGCATACATATAAACTTCGAGTGAGCATTGTTGGTGAACCAGATGAAAACGGCTTTTTGATTGACTTTTACGAACTGATGTCCGCTGTTCAGCCGATAATCGACCAACTTGACCATTCCTTCGTAGTGGATTCCAATGATACCGAAGTAATTGAATTTCTTCGGAAAAACAATTTCCGTTATGTGATTATTCCCAGTACAACTACATCCGAAAATTTAGCATTTTGGATTGCAAACCAAATTGTTGAAAAGTTCCAGAAATATCCGAATCTTGAAAAATTAATCGTTAGATTTTACGAAACATTCGATTCCTTTGCAGAGGTCGAACTTCCTTTAAGGTGAAATGGGTGGAAATCGAAAGTGGTTTTTTCTTTTTTTATCTTTTTCTTTTCTTTTTCCCTTGCTCTTTTATGTTCTTACGACAAATCCGAATGTAACTTTTACTGATAATGGCGAACTTATTGGAGTTTGTATAACTCTGGGAATTGCTCATCCAACGGGTTATCCGCTTTTTGCTCTTCTTGGGCACCTATGGTCTGTTTTGCCTTTGCCCCTCTCAAAGTCGTTTCAGATGAATTTGCTTGCTGCTGTTTGGACTGCCCTCTCTGGGATGGTATTTTTCCTTGCCAATGTTGAATTTTTGAAAATTTTACGAAATGATTTTCTCCCAACGAAAATCAAAAGTGCAAATCCAGATGCTTCCGAAACTTTCGGGATATATCTTCTGTCGTTCATTTCGACTTTGGTTTATGCTTTTAGTCGAACCATTTGGGGCGAAGCGACTTCTCTCGAAGTCTATTCGCTTCAACTTTTGCTTTTTAATCTGCTTTTCCTATTTTCATTTAAATTGATATCGAGCAGGAATGAACCAAATTTGTTGATTTTTACAACATTTCTGCTGGGTTTATCTTTTACTAACCATTTAACAACTATTTTGTTCGTGCCGTCTTTTATTTTCCTTTTGCTTTTTCGTTTAGAGAAGGGAGTTGTTTTATCTCTGCCGAAGTTTAAAAGTTTGGTTGCTCTTTTAATACCATTTCTTTTAGGGTTGAGTCTTTATGCTTACTTGCCATTGCGGAGTGCCCAATTCCCCGATTTCAACTGGGGTTGGGTATCTCGTTCGTTCGACAAATTTCTTTACCACGTCTCGGGAAAACAATATCGTGTTTGGATGTTTAGTTCGGCAGATACGATTTCCACAAATTTTTCGAAATTTATTTCCCTTTTGCCTTTTGAATTTGCCTACATAGGCTTGGCTATTTTATTGACTGGATTGATTATTTTGTTGATAAAGAACAAATACATTTTCCTGTTCTTATTTCTTTCCTTAATTTCCTGTTTGATTTATTCTTTGAATTACCAGATACACGACATTGAAACTTATTTTTCGTTGGGTTTGATTGTTCTGTTTTTCTTTTCTACCGCTGGGACGTTTTATCTTTGGGTAAAGTTTAAATACATTGCATTTGCAACTTTTGTTGTGCCACTTCTACTTTTGTTAATAAATTATAAGGAGAATGATGATTCAAAGAACAATCTTGTTCTGACATATACAAAAAATATAGTCGAAAACTTGGAGCCCAATGCTGTAATCATTTCTGCCCAGTGGGACTATTTTTGTTCTGCGTTTTGGTATTTGCAAAAAGTTGAGCATTATAGAACTGATGTTGTTCTTATTGAAAAAGAATTGTTGCGTAGGACTTGGTATTCCGAGCAGGTTCGACGCTGGTATCCCGAAGTGATTAGCCGTTCTAACAAGGAAATGGCTGACTTCCTTGAACAACTTGAATTGTTCGAGTCCGATAGACCTTACGACCCACAGATGATTCAATTTCGCTTTGAAAAGCTTTTAGAAAGCTTTGTAGAAAAGAACATACACGAACGACCCATCTATATTACTTTCGATATTTTACAAAATGAATACGATAGTCGACCTTTCGCCAAATACGAAAAAGTCCCGCAAGGTTTTGCAATTCGACTTTTGGAAGAATATAAAGATGTTCCAACGGATTTAGATAAAATCCAAATTGAACCGTTCGAACGGTTTTCTTGGAAAGATGACCATTTAGTTAAGGGGATAATTCAATCGACAAAAGCAAATTTATCGATTCTTGGGAATTATTTTAAGATGACCAATAAAGCAAATCTTTCCGCTCGGGTTGAACAAATGATGAGCCGTTTGCCGAGCGATTAAGTTCCTTTCTTTTGGATTAGCTCCAAGTTTTCTTTGGCAATCGGGTTGTTTGGGTCAATGAGTAAGATTGTATGTAGAAGATTTAGTGCTTCCTTTTCCATTCCGCATAAATAGAATGAGATTGCAAGGTCGTTTAGGGCAGGGATTATATTATCGTTTTGATTAAGAAATTCGAGTATCATTTGCCGAGCCTCGTCGCTTCGGGCTGATTCAATCAGTTTTTCGATTTGTTCGGCGGGGTAAACTTTCGGCTGGAGACTTTCGGTTGTTTTTGTGGAGAGTCTTTGTGTTTCTGATTCGCTTATGTGGGTGTTGTCCGAAGTATTCTTTTCAGCTGTTTCTGTTTGGTTATCGAAACATTTTTTAAAGTCCAGTTTAAGGTCAGTTGTAATTGGCATAATGCAATATTGGTCGTTGTAATATTCTGGGGGCTTAATGCCCGACAAAACCTGCTCTGCCCATTGAATCTGCTGACTTGTATAAAGCGTGGGATGTAACTTGATAATCTGTGCCTTGTTGATTCTGTCTTTGGTCAGGTCTTCCTTAAATCGGCTTACATTTCTCACCCTATAGAGATAGAGGACTTCTGGAATTCGTTTTCCTTTGAATCCTTTTTCAATCGCATTTACCCAAAATTCCCAATCCTCGTATCCTATGTTGCTTTTATACCCGCCGACTTTATCCCAGACTATTTTTCGATATAAGGAAGAACTTACAAGGTAGTTCATATTCACTTCCAGCAAAGCATTCCAGTTGCAAGAAGGATAGATTCGGCTTTCCGCTCCGAAATGTACTACGTCGCAATAAACAATCGAAATGTCCTGTTCAGTCTCTAAAATTTTTACAGCCTTCTCGAGGAAGGTAGGTTCAATCATATCGTCTGCATCAAGGGGAAGAATATATTTACCACGAGCTTTGGAAATACCGAAATTGCGAGCAATTGCTACACCTTCGTTTTGTTTCTCGAAATACCAAATTCTTCTTCCTGGATACCTTTTTTGAAGCGATAATGCAACCTTTCGGGTGTTGTCGGTGCTACCATCATCGACGATTATACATTCCCAGTCGGTAAATGTTTGTTTGACGACACTTTCGACTGCTTCGGGCAAAAATTCAGACAAATTGTAGCAGGGAATAATTACCGAAACCAGAGGTGGTTTCGAAGTATCGGCAAGATTTTGGATTTTTGTGTTTGAATCTATTTCCAATACAGATTTTTCGGGTTTTGAGTATTTTTCGTCGTAGGGAAGTAAATATTCCCAAGTGACTTGTGGAATGTGGAAGTTCGTTATATTTTTTAAAGCAAGCTCAGGCTCATTGCAAAGAACCCGAAGGTTTTTTTCATTCATAAGTGCTTCTTTTTTGAAAACTGCACCAACAAACGAGAATTCCTTGCTTAACTTTTTTAGCTCTTCGGTGGCGTCCCGGAATAAGAATTTTACCCTCTCGTACTCGTAAAATGCTTTGCTACCAACCCCCTGTTTGACTTTAAAGAATCCATTTGTTACAAAAGAAATATGAGGATTTGGGATTAAAATCGAAAGTGAATATTCAAGATGGCGTGGGAAAAGCTTATTTTCGTCAGTGATTATCGAAATATATTTCCCTTGAGCATAGTTTAAACCAATTTTAAGCTTCTCCAAGAAAGGATAAGAAGTTGATTCGAAAATTTTAACTCTTTTGTCATAGAAATAATTTTTTAAGTAAGTAGTTTCATTTTGGGAACTTAAAAGCACTATAATTTCGATATTTTTAAAGGTTTGATTTAGAACAGAATTTATTGTTGTTATTAAATTTCCTGATACGGAGTTAGCGATTAGAATCACTGAAACATCGGGAACTGTGGGTAGTGATTTGGTCACGTCGATGTAGCTTTTGAAATAAGTATTCTGTGGATAAAATTCTTCGAGCGATGGTTTGTTGGCTTTTTTCTGGTAAAATTGACGGACTTGATAAGTTTCGGTCAGGCAAAGCTGGGTATTTTCGCGTTCCAATCCTTCTGTGTTGTAATAATAAAGTCCAAGCAACAATGGGATGTGTTTAAAACTGTATCTTTCCGAAATTCGGAGCCACCATTCGTAATCGCCAGCAACTTTCAGTTTATCATTAAATAAACCAAATTCCTTGTGTAAGGACGAACGCCACATAGGTTGGTGTCCGATGTAGGTGTAATTAAGAAGATATTGCCTGTCGAATTCGGGATATGAGGTAAAGCCAGCAACAGTAAACTTTTCGAAGGTTTCATTTTCCTTGTTGGTTACTATTTGGTCTGGGTAAACCAAGGCAATTTCGGGGAATTTCTCGAGTTCATTTGCCAGAATTTCTAATGCAGCGGGATGATGGCGGTCGTCAGTATTTGCATTTGTCAAGTATTTGCCTCGTGCCTGCTTAATTCCAACATTCCAAGCAGCGTAAAGTGGTATCCTTTCGGGAGTTCGAATGTAAACGATATTCGGATATTTTCTTTTGTATTCTTCGACAATTGCTTTTTCATTTTGCGATGAATTTGCATCGATTACAATTATCTCCATCCAGTTCTTTTTGAACAACGACTGATTTATAAGGTCTTCCAAACAACCACGAATAAATTTTTCTGAATTATAAGTTGAAACTAAAGCAGAAACAAGTATTTCGTTCATTTTATTACCTGGTCTTTTTCGTAAACATTTTTGATTATTGTCTCAAAATCTTCGATTAGCGATTCAAACACATTTTTTGCGTGGTTTGCAGTTTTTCGGGTAGAAATAAATTTCTTGTAATTTTTCACAATCCTTTCCAACTCTGGCAGAGTAAGTTTTAACCCACTGTGTTCAATAAACTTCTCGAAACTGATTGGTTTGGAAATGGGAAAGTTTGTAATTTTATTTCGTTTAACGAAATTTTGTTCTCTTAACACTAATTGTTTCGCTTGCGTTTCATATCTATCGAAGTTGGTGGCGGTCTTCTGTTTAGGATTGAAGCGAAAAACGGCAATCGGAATGTTCAAAACAGCTGGGGTGGTCAATCTAAAGAATCTGCACCAGAGTTCCATATCACCTGCATAATCATAATTGATATCGAGTTTTCCCCCAGCTTTCTCCCAAAGTTCACGCCGCCAAAAAGTTGATTCTTGCATAATGTATGGATGGTTCCATTCGTTGTTCAGATATTTGCTGTACGAGTAAAACTTGTTCTTGGTGTTTACAATCAATTCTCCATCGTATGAAAAATGAGTAAATATTCCATTGGTAACCCAAAGAAAATCATTAAAAGAGGCAAAAAAGTCGGCAATAAAGAAAAAAGCGCCAGGCAAATAAAGGTCATCGGAATTTAGCCAAGCCATAATATCGCCAGTTGTTCTTGCAAAGCCTTTATTTATAGCATCATATTGTCCTCTATCTGGTTCACTAACCCAAGAGGTTAGGTATTTTTCATACTTTTTAATTATTTCTAAACTATTGTCATTGCTTCCACCATCGATTATGATATATTCCAGATTTGAGTAGTTTTGGGAAAGAATGCTATCGATACACTCGTCGAGAAATTCTCCACCGTTATAATTGGGTGTTACAATTGAAATACGAGGATAGAGTAGATTTTTACGAGGAGTTCTAATGATTTTTTCAGTGTATAAATTAAGCTTTGATTGTCCGTTTAAAATTATACCGACCAAGACCTTTTTTTGGTTATTGTGTTCAAAAGTTAGTAGTTTATCAGTAAAGGACGAATTGGTGGATAATAAATCAAAGTTAGCGTTTTCATCGAGATGCTTTTTGAAAAATAATTTTGTATCATTAATAATTTGGTCGAGATTTTGGAGTTGTGTTTCAAAAAATAAAATTAAACGAGAATGTTTTCTTAAGTTACTTTGAATTTTTTCCAAGAAATCTAAAATATCAATGTTATTATTGATTAAGCTATCGTAAGAAATAAAGCCAAAACCAAGTTCAAATTGAAAATTATTAAAAGCATCATCAAAGTTATCGTACGAAATTCGGAGCACAGAATTTTCACTGACTTGGCTGAAACTAAATTTGTTTTGAGAATAAAATTCGAGAAGTATTAAATTCAAATAGATTATAGTTGGTAGTTTAAGCAAAATTAAACTTTCACTATCTAAAATGAGTAGAATTGAATAAGAGAGTTTTTTATTTGATAAACAAAATTTATTGATGAACATATTAAAGAAATCGTCCAAACTAACATTCTTAGTATTTATTATCTTTCTTAAATGGTGAACATCCAAACCACTAAAATGACTTAAAACCGATTGCGTGGGCAAAAAAAATTTAGAATTTTCGAGATATGCATTTAAGTCGTGAAATTCATTATCAATATCTTCTTTTTTAAAACTACCATCATTGTTTAACAAGGACTTGTACAAATTTTCGTAATTCCTTGCTTGCAAGTCGGAGTTAAAACGTTTTTGTGCCTCAAGCGAAATTCCATGCTTATCGATTTTTTCCTGTTCACCCCAAAAGTTTATTCCTTCCAAAATTTGTTCGAGTTCAAAAGGTTTTGCCAGCCATCCGTTTTCTTTATGTTTGACTATGTCGGGTATTCCACCGACCTCGAAAGCAACAACAGGAGTACCACAGCAGATTGATTCTATGCAGGTATTGGGAAGATTATCTTCCATTGAAAGAGAAAGAAAAACATCAGCCATCGAATAAGCCATTGCCAATACAAATGGATTTTCGATATTGCCAAAGTGTTTAACAGGAACCCTGCTTTGAAGTTGTAAATTTCCTGTATTACCAAAAGTATAAATCTCAACAGGTTTGCCGTTAATTTTTTCAGGAAAACGTTTGACGATTTCGTGGAAAAAATGGAAACCTTTCCTTTTGTTGCTATAAGCTGCACCAAATAGAATTACGAAACTATTAAAAGGTATTTTAAAATATTCTCTTATTTTTTCAGGTTCGTAGTAATGAAAAATACCAATTGGAAAACCATATGGAATTACATAGACAGTCTTATTCCCTAAAAGTTTACTTTTTTTAGTTTTTTCTGCGAGCCAATTACTGGGTGCAACAAGTGTTATATCTAACTCATCATAAAATCTTTTCTTTATTTCAAATTGGTAACTGCTTAAATCCATTTCTGAGTGAGAATTGAGTTGCGGGCATTTGCTACATTTATTCTCAAACTTCTCGCAAGATGAAGTATAATGGCATCCGCCAGTAAATGGGTTTTCATCGTGCATTGTCCAAGCAATTTTTTTGCCACGAAAGACCTCAATATCTTCCCGAAAATCTACGATTGAGGAAACCCAATGAAAATTAATTATATCGGCATTTCTAATGTTCTCATCGCTTTTTAAATCAGCAATACCTTCAATACCTGTAAAAATTTCGAGGTCTTTTGGTCTTTGAGGATATTTTTTATACAAAAAATCATTCCAAAGCCGATAATATTCATCCCACTTCCAATTTTTAGCAATTTCTTTTCTTTTAAGTGTAAATACTTCGGGATACTTGTTCTTTTTGTAAAGAACCAAAAATTTCGAATCTATTCCACGATTAAGTAAACCAAAGTGCAGACGAAGTGCAGCAGTAGCCGCCCCGCCTTCGTCCCAGACACAAAGATGAACAACCTTTGGTTTACCTTCTGCCTTCGTTTCTTTAATTTTTGTCGCTTCACTTTCTGCAATAAAAATAGATTTTACTTTTTCTTTTGGATTAATTACTTCAACAAACAAAGAGTCGGGCTTTCGAATTTTAGATTCAGTTTGATACACCATTGTTTCAAGCGGTTGAAAAATCAAGGTAAGCAGTTTTGNATCCTCGTCATTGGGATTTGTTTGCANCATATTGCGAAGGTATTCCCTGAGGTAGTTAAAGTTTCCACTTTTCANTGCAGAAATAATCTCGTCGAAATTATCCATAATTTAATTCCCTGTCTTTTGGAAAATTCCAATCATAGTGTGCCCACGGATTTTGTTGGGAAATGTTTTGGCAGCGAATTGCAATGCTTCAATAAGCTTTTGGTTTCTGAAAGCCTTTTTAACAAGGTTGTTAAACCAATCGATGTGGTATTCTTGAAGGGGTTCGAAGATGATTTGAGATAACGACATAGGGAAAAAGGAACTGATTCTTTCAAATACAGATGGAGTCCAACGAGTTAAATGATGTGGTGGCATATCGAAAATGTTGAAAAGATCAAGGGAAATGAANGATTCCTGGTTTGGTACACTGAAAATTAATTTCCCNTTGGGTTTTAGAAGTTTTAAGCAAGAGTTGATAAATGACTTAACATTTGCAATGTGTTCTAATGTTTNAAAAGCACATACGTAGTCAAATTTTTTGGGGAAACGCTCGGCAAAATCNTCAATTTCAAGAACATAAATATTCAATTTTTTGGCATGAGCATCCTGTGATGAAATTGAAGACTTTTCCAATCCTGCAACACGACAATTTTTCTCGATAAGTTTTTTCAAGAAACTACCTTTGCCACAGCCAATTTCAAGCACTTCCGAGTTTGGTGGAATTAAATCAAAAGCAATTTGATGTTCCCATTTCCAATCCATATAATACCAAGGAATTTTCGATAGGCTTTCGTAATATTTTGCATCACCTTCGAGATTAGTAGGAAAGAAAAACATTAAACCTGTATCGGGGCAAAGGTAAAGATAAATTTTGTTAATATTGTTGAAAAGGTACCTTACGTCAATAGAATAATCTTGCAGATAGATTTTGATTATTCGACCTACATCAAATGTATGTAAAAGAATTGAACTTTTTTTGGTGATTGGGCTTGGTACAGAAATAAAAGAGTGTAAATTATCCGAACTGGAAATGAATTGGTTTTTCTTAAAAGCGTTGTTATAAAATTTTTCAAGCCTTGCTCTTGCAATTAGACTTTCCTCTACTTTACTTGGGAAGTTCCAATGGTCTTTTTCTGATAATTTTACATCGTAGAAAGTATCTTTTTGGGTGGTGTGAACGCCTGTACCGTCAGTTCCAATGTTTTTGGTTAGGCTTTCCCTGGGATGTAAAGATAAACCGCCGTTTAAATAAACACTTAAATACCAAAAAATTGCCCAGGTATTTATTTTGCCTTGTAAATTTTGAACTAATTGAGACCAATAGTCATAAGAATTATTCAAATTAAAGTCAAATATTTGCTCCTT